>DASUBD010000048.1:0-16567 GCA_035763445.1 Candidatus Angelobacter sp. | reverse complement strand
GCCCCGTTGTAGATCATCCCCATTGCGAGCACAGAGGCAAAGACGATGAGCGTTCCTATCGATAGCGTCATGCTTCTGTTAATCGTCTCGTTGAAACTGGTAAGCGCCGCTGACTTGATGGAAACAGCGGCCACAGCGGGCAATCCTTTGAGCGTGCGATAAAGCTGGTCCTGTTTCAGGGCATCCACCTGCAGCAGCGCGCCGGAAATGGATTGATCTTCATGCAGCAACCGGTTTAGTTCACGGATGTTCATGTACACGGACGTGCCCAGAAGCTCATCCACCGTCCCGGCCAATCTAACCTCTCGAATCGGCCTTTTTCCGTCCAAAACCTCTACTGTTACCGTTTCTCCCGGTGCGACACCGAGCAGGTCAGCAAGAGTTGTTGTCATCATCATTCCATTCGGAGGCAATGGGAGTGCGCGTCCACTCTTGTCGACGATTAAGTGCAATTCGCTGGGATCCGGGAGGCCGAGGATTGCCGTCCGGCGGGAATGATGTCCGTGCCGCAGCCTCACCGGAACCGAGCGAAAAGGTTCCGAGTCAATTACTCCCGGAAGCCTGGCGAGTTCAAATCTGGTGCGCGCGGAATGAACCTCATTGAGGCTTACGGCAATGTCTTCACGCTGGACCTGATGGAACTGCACGGCCATCATGCGCTCCATGGAATCGAATAAGCCGAATTCCACCACGACCATCATGACTGAGCAGCAAATTGCGAAGCTTGATGCAGCCGCTTTCCAGGGGCGCCGCTCCAGATTCCGCAAGATCATGCGGAGTGCGGGGGAAAAGATTTTCAAACCCATCCGGTCCACCAGCATGGGCCGGAACTGGGCAGGCGACTCCGGCCGCATGGCTTCTGCTGGCGGCAACCTGACGGCTCGCCGTACAGCCGCTGTCGCGCCAGCAATCGCGGTGGAGCCCGTAATCACTGCGGCCCAAATGAAGACGGCTGCATCCACCTGATAATGGAGGACGGGGAAGCGGTAGAAATCGGCATATAAAGCGGCCAGCTTTAGCCCAAAGTACCAGCCAACTGCGCAACCAACGATGTAGCCGGATGCAACCACCAGCAACGCAAATTTGATGTAATGAAGGCCCACGCTCGCGTTGGAATAGCCAAAGGCCTTGATGATGGCTATATCGGCTCTTTGCGTATTGATCAGCCTGGTGAAAACAAAATGCACGAGAAGTGCGGCCACGGCGAGAAAGATTCCCGGAATAATGTTGCCGCTGATCCTGTTCTGTGAGATCTCGTCGGAAATGAAGCGGTGAGAGACCTGATCGGTGCGCCCATATGCGCCCAGCCCTCCATAGCGCTCCAGCTCGGCATCCAGCCTGGAAATCACTTCCGGTTCGCTTGCACCTGACGCCAGAGTCGCGCTCACGGAGTTGAATGCGCCGTCCAGATTGAATGCCGGGCCAAGGACGTCTCGTGAGATCCATAAGACGCCGAAGCGCTTGTTGTCCGGGAAGATGGAACCGCCCCCGCGGATTTCGTAGATGTATTCAGGGGAGAGCGCCACGCCGACAATTACCAGCTTTTTCCACCTGCCGTTGAGGATTGCCTGGAGTTCACTTCCTGGTCCAAGCCCATTCGCCCGGGCGAAAGCCTCGCTGGCAATTACTTCATCGCTTCGGTCCGGATCAACGTATCGTCCTCTGCGAATGAAGAGGTCATTCAGCATAGGAGTGGGATACGGCGGGATGGAGATCAGCCGTCCGACTGCCGGCTCATTCAACCCTGGGACATCAAGGGTGACGTCCATGACAACGCGAGTCTGGATATCCGCAATGCCTGGTATTTGATTCAAACGAACTGAAAGTGAATCCGGCGCCCGCTTAAGCTCGGTGAAGATTTCTGCAAATCTGTATTGCGCGTAGTACTCAGCCTGAGACCTGAGGAGCGAATGATACATGCTGCGCATGGTCACAAACGAAGCGACACCGCAGGCGATCACCATGGCAATAGCAATTGCCTGACCCTTCATGTGAAGAAATTCGCGCCACAGTTTTCGATGCAGCATCTTCATCGCTTACCACACCAGCTGCTCTGGATTTGCTTTTGACTTGTTTTTTGTAATCTCCACAATCTCACCGCTACGCAGACGGATTACGCGGTCCGCCATGGCCGCGATGGCGGCGTTGTGGGTTATGACTGCGACTGTGGTGTGCAGTTCCTCATTGATCTTCTTCAGTACGTCGAGCACGAATTTAGCGGTGGGATAATCCAGGGCGCCGGTGGGCTCGTCACACAGCAAAACATCCGGACGCTTGGCGATAGCGCGGGCAATTGCCACCCGCTGTTGTTCGCCCCCAGAAAGCTGGGAAGGAAAGTGATTCATCCTGTCTGCAAGGCCCACAAGCTTCAGCGCGTCTTCTGCCGGCATCGGCTTTTCTGAAATCTCGGTGACCAGGGCAACGTTCTCAAGCGCGGTTAAGCTGGGAATGAGGTTGTAGAACTGGAAGACAAAGCCAACATGTTCTCTGCGAAAACGCGTCAGGCCGCGATCATCAGCTGCTGACAGCGCGTGGTCCAGGAACCGCACTTCACCTGATGTAGGAATATCCAAGCCACCGAGAATATTCAGCAGGGTGGATTTGCCGCTTCCGGACGGGCCCAGAAGGACCACGAACTCTCCATGAAAGAGATCCAAATCCACGGACCGCAACGCCTGGACTTCCACCTGCCCCATCCGGTAGGTCTTGGAAACAGAATGCATGTGGAAGACAACCTGAGAACAAGCTGTGGGGCTTTCGGGAATAATCGAACCCATGGCCATGGCTTCAAACGTCCCATAACTTACTGTTAAACAATCTGTACTGAAGCTAAACCTGGTGCTCACATAATCCTGTGACTGCGGTCACAGCCATCAGAGCAGCAGGAGCTACAGTTCGACCACATCCGCCATTTGGAACAGGACCGCCCGGCCTTGTGTCCCGCAGTGAGGTTTTTGCATAAAAAAAGCGAGAAAACCTACCACGGAGGCGCGGAGGCGCGGAGAAAAACAATCGCCGCAGATCCACGGCAAGCCGGAACAGGTGAACGCTGATCCACGGCGTGCCCCGCGGCTAGCCGAGGCACGCGGGACAGGTGAACGCGAGATCTGAAAAAAGAAAATTCATATCTGCGTGGATCAGCGTGAATCTGTGGCTAACTTGTTTTTTCTTTGTGGCGCCTTTGTGTCCTTTGTGGTTCAGGTTTTCACGCAGCTTGCTTTTTTCTGGTTGGCTTAGGTTTTTTGGCCCGCTTTCGCCGGGGATGCTGGCGGGCGAGGCCGTCTTGAAGCTGCTTGATCTGTTCTTTAATTTCCTGTTTGCGGTCGCGGGCCTCAAAGAAGACGTCGTCCGGGTCAGCGCGCTGCTTTTCCAATTCGTGGCGACGACCGTCCCAGTAGCCGGAGTCATCTTCTTCGTAACTGTCGAGCACGCTGGTGAGCTCTTCATTCACTTCACAGCGGGCCAGTTCCACGCTCACTTCATGCTGGCTGAGGTCGTCATGGCGGTGGACACCCAGCTCCTGGAGGTGCTTCAGCGCGGTCAGGGTTATGTCAAAGCCGCGATTGAGGCGGTAAAGCGTCCGGTAGAGATGGACCTTGGTGGCCAGCGGATGGCGCGTGTTCTCGCTCATAGCGGCCTCCAAGATTTCATCGCAGAGAACGCGGAGGGCGCAGAGGACGTGCGGTCGGGCGTGTGGGGTGGCTGGGGTTGGGTTTGCTGAATGCTGACTGCAGAGTGCTGTTTGCTATTCTTAAATACAGCCATTGTTTGCCTGCTCCTACGGGCAGGTGAACTGCGGTCAGGGCTGCGTTTGGTGCTTCAACACCGGCGCGGCCCGCTGGTTTGTGTTTTTACTTCTTCTTTTTGCTTTTGGTTTTGCCTTTCGCTTTGGCTGATTGCTGACTGCTGGGTGCTGATTGCTTCTTTTTGTAACGAGTCTTTCTGCCGTTGGGGATCTTGGGCAGGAGTTGGCGAACGTACTCGATTTCGGCCTCGGTCCATATGTGAATGGTTTTGGCGCCCACGCGAACAATCTCGGGCGGAGGAACTTTACGTGTCTCGATATAGTGAGCCAACGTGTCGGGATGTATTCCGAGCTTTCTCGCTACATCACTGGTGGAGTAACGATTCATTCTCCGATATCATCGGAGATAGATGACCGCCTTGTCAAGTGCCAATCGCAATGAAACCGAGTTCTGGGGAGGAGCAGCCGAATGAATGCGGCTGAACAGTTCGTTTATGACCTCTGCCACAAGTCCTTCTTATCTCTCTGGTCTTACATGAATCCCAGAAAGAAGCTAAATGGGAAGGAGCTCTGCGACGTCATCGTCGTGTGCGATCCCGATGTCATCATCTTTAGCGTGAAACACATCACGATGCCAAAGAACGGAACTCCAGAAGTGAACATGTCAAGATGGCGACGCCGTGCCATCGAGGAATCTGTCGCGCAACTTTACGGTGCGGAGAGGATCCTGAAAACTCTCACGATGGTGATAAAGAGCGACAGTTCTCCTGGCATTGATTTGGCAGCTCCTGAGGCACGTCGAATTCATAGGATTGCTGTAGCGCTGGGCAGCGAGGGTTCAGTGGGTTTGCCATATGGGGACTTCGGAAAAGGATTTGTACACGTGTTAGATGAATTCTCGACGGAAATTCTGCTCAGCGAGTTAGATACTGTTACCGATTTTGTGAAGTACCTGCAGACCAAGCAGCAGTTTGTCGAATCGACCCACATGGTTTGCGAGAGAGAGGAAGACTTGCTTGCTGCATATCTCAATGGCGGAAAGAAGTTTTCGTCCGAAGCAGATGTCTCTTTGGTCCTTCCTGGTAGTTGGCAGCAGTTTCAAGAAAAGCCAGAGTACCAGAGTAAGAAAGCTGCGAATCAGGAGAGTTATGCGTGGGATCAAATCATTGAGATTCTCTGTCATGATACCTTGCACGACCGTTTGGAGTTTTCGCCAGGGCTCTCAGGCGTGGAACGGTCAATTAGAACGATGGCGCGCGAAGATCGCTTTTCAAGACGGGTGCTGGGTAAAGCATTCCGTGAGTTTCTTGACCAATCACACGAGATTCGGGCGCGTATGACGACGTCGCCTTCAGGCGTTGTTTATGTCTTTTTGGCAACGCCTCACGGATACCCGCGAGAGACAAGGACAGCTGAACTGAGCAACAGATGCCTAGTTGCGCGTGGGCTGTCCCCTAACGCCCAAGTTGTCGTCGGACTAGCGACTGAGCAATACACGCCGGGCAAAGGCTTCTCCCTGGACCTCGTTCACATGTACAAACCGGAATGGACGGGGAAAGATCGAGAAATCATAAAAGGGATGCAACACGACTTCGGTTATTTCGTGAAGCCGCGGCTAACACAAACCAGCGAGGACGAGTATCCGGCTCAAACTCTCGAGACTAAATCATCCACACCTACTGAACCTAAGTCGCCATGACCGGGGAAACGTGCGATGCTTACCACATGATTCCTTGTCTGCATGTTCCGGTTTCAAGCGAGGCGTAATTCGGTTCCTTCCAGTTTCGGTACACGGCTCAAGGGGCACCGTTATTAGAGTAACTGCAATCCTCTCGAAGTGAGGCCCTCCAGCAACGCGACCTCGGATTGGCTTAGCACCTGTTTCGCCGCAAACTCGTCTGCCTTCGTATTGAATTCCACCAACTTCTTGCGGACATCAGGGACATGCCCCTCTGCAAAGGCCTTTTGGGCCTGACGAATGCGGTCAGTAAGCACGCTGCGAACATCTGTGGGCAAGGGAAGCGTTGATAAAATGTCTTGGAGAACAACGAGGTAGGTCTGTAGTGGAACAGGCGCTCCGCTTTTGATTGAGAAATCCGGAATTCCATCACCATCCACGTCAAGCTGCATCTGGAGATCTGATTTTCCCGGGCTGTATTGGACAGTCGCTCGCGATTTAAAGCTGATCGGAATGTCGGTGAATTGGGTAGCGACTGCAGGGCTGCCAGCGGTGAATACTAGTGTAAACAATCCCGCGTTCGTTGCTGTGAGATCAACGCTGTACCCATCTAACGGCAGAATACTTGCTTCAGTTGTGTTGAATACATAAAAGTCGCTTGATGGAATCTGCCGTAGAAGATGGCCGGCGTCGTCAAGTCCATTTTTAGCCCCATCTGAGTCCGAGATTCTCATTTTTACAGGGCTACACGTGTTAATTATCAAAGGATTCGCAGCATGCGGGACTCTGCTGAAACCCGTATCACTGTATAGTGAATCAGGGCTAACACCGTCCAGCAGCTTCGGCAGGCTTGAAGAAACGACCTCATTGTTTGGGAGTGCCGAATGTTCTGCGTCGATATAAAAGACGTATGACATATTAGGAAATCCATTCAAACTTTGGAGCGGCACGGTGCCGTCTCCAAAAAGGTCTACTATAGGAACCATATTGCAATGCGACGTAGTACTCTTTGCGAGCTTCCAAAGCGTTGCATGGTCTGTTCCATCTATCGCAAAAGCGACGGGATGATTGCTGTCGGCAATCCTCAAATCGCCCCAGACACTTCTGGCAGCTCCAAGCAAATTGGATTGCAGGCGACCCTGTGCGACCTCTTCGTCATAGGTACTGTCGACATTGCCTTCTAAGATGTCGTCAGTGACGATGAATGGATATTGAGGCATCAGCTGATAAACGGATGGAAACGTTTTACCGAGAAATACCATAGTGTTGAAATTAAGTCCAGACGGAAAAATCGACTCGCCGAAGAACTTTTCATAATCTTGCCAACCTTCTAGTATGGCAAATGCTTTCGCTGCTCCCAAGTGTGGTGTACTAAGAAATACAATTCGCCCAATTCGATTGTCTGCTTGGTTCTGCGCGATATATGTCTCGGCAATTAACCCACCCTGGCTGTGGGCGATAATGTCTACCCGATCCCATGGATTAGGTGCAACGGATCGAATTGTATCTGCCAAGCGTTCAGTAATTGTCCGATAGCTGAGACGCCAATCATACGGGAAAGTAATTACGTGAAAGCCTGCAGTGGACAGTTGTCGTGTGAGTGCGCTGTAATAATCCGGAATTCCTGCTTCTTGACCTGAGAGTAAGTCCGACGCGCGAATAAGCACACCCTGGGACTCCTCGGGCCCTAGCGGACAGGAAAAAGTGAATGGTTCTTTAGGGTCGGTGCCATCATCTGCGAGTGCGAGGGGCAGAAGAAAGTCGTCGCAAAGGGGACTTAAGAGCGCGTCGTGTCTATTTATCCAAACGATGTCGTTGGATGGTATAGCATGGCGCAATATAGACCCCATTATTCCGGGAATGACGATGACCGGCTTTCTGGCGACCTCCAAGCTGCCAGACAATGTTGTTTGTCGGTCAAGATTCTTTACAATCACGTCGTGTGGACCCAGTGGCGCGGTTTCCGAAATCGTTATCTGGGCAACAATTGTCGAGAATGTTTTTACTGGATAAGAATCGACAGTGATTCCTGGCCCTAGATCCAAGGTCACATTATCCGGATCGAAACTGTTCCCGTCTATTTCGAACTCGGGAATCGTCTCTCCCCGCGTGACTTGCAGGACAGTAATGTGTGCAATACTAGGGACTGGGATAACGTAAGTTCCCGTAACTGTGGTGGTGGCATTTCTATTTACGGTGACGGTTTGGGGAGCGGGAGCAAAAAAGCGAGGAAAATTCGCAAACTGCACCACGTAACTCCCGGGTGGCACATCAATTGAGACATTGGTGCCTGTTGCAACGAATGTGATTGGGCCTGTTACAGCGTAAGTAGCAGGAACGTTACTTTGCAAGACCAATGTTCCTGTTTCCGGCGTTGCTGTTGGTGCTGCCGGCGGCTTTGTCCCAATTCCGCTGATTGCGTGGCAGCACGGGTCGGTGACGGGCAAGGCTTCAACCACCGAATCACTCGCGATGGAGATCGCGATGAGATTGCCCACGTCACTATCACCCAGCAGGAGGTCAGCGGCGTCCGTGGAAAGCGCCATCTCAACGCTCGGGGCGCTGACCGGTATTTGAGCGGCGACAGAATTCGTTGCGGTGTCAATCACGAACACGTTATGTCCCGGCGAAAACTGGCTGTTGCGAATGTTTCCGGCGTATATCTTTGTTCCATCAGGGCTGGCAATGACGCCGCCAACTCCGCCTCCTGGGGAACCGGTTAATGGGACTGTGTCGATAAGCGTGTTGGTACGTGCATCAATCTGATAGATGAAAGGGGCCGCGAACTCACCCACGTAAGCGCGAGCGCTATCCGGAGTAAATGCTATCCCGGTCAAGGTTGCTCCCAGAATGCTAATGGAACCGGTGACCGTATCCGTGGCAGGGTCGATTATGGCAATCCCGCGGCCCTGGCTGCCCACGTACACGCGAGAATTATCTGGAGCCACAGCGACTCTCTCCGGCCCAGGAATGCCAATGCTTGCGATAATCGCGTTTGTTGCGGCATCTACCACGTAAACTCCCTGGAGGACTCCAGGGGCAGAGGGGATGTTAGGCTGCGACACGTAAATGCGGCTGCCATCCGCCGAGATGTCGATCCACAGCGGCTGCGAGCCTACAGGAACCGTCGTGATGACCTTGTTCGTTGCGCTGTCTATCACATCCATGCCGAACGTGCTCGATTCGTAAATGCGGCTGCCGTCCGGACTGACTCTTAAGACGCCGGTGGTCCCCGGAAACCGCGCGGCGATTGAAGCTGTGCTCAGATCCACTACTGCGCCTGAGCTGACGTAGACCGTCCCAGCCGCATTTTTTGATTGTGTATTAAACGCGTAAACGACGCCGCTGCTCGACCCGGCATAGAGCGCTCCACCATTAGCGATTACCGGTTGCGTTGTGATGGCGTTACCGGTGGTGAATGACCACAAGGTATGCCCGTCGACTGAGCTACGCGCCTGGATGCCCTGACTATTGCCTATAAAAATGTTTCCCGCCGCATCAACGGCAGGCACTGATGTGAAGTTAGGTATCGTGGAATTGTCTGTCGTAATGGTCCATGTATTGGCCCCCGTAGCGTCGAGCTGGTTGTTAGGTGGAAAGGCAAAGCCGATACGCGCTGTGGAAAATCCATCCGGCAGGATCACCGCACGGCTGGTGGTGAACCGAGAGGAGTCGCACACGGACGCCGGCGGGGTTACCAATGCCAGCGAAGCGTCCCAACTTAGAAAATCCCCACAGAAGGCGCCGCCGCCGAAGGCCTGCCATCCGGAGCGAATGTGCTGGAAAGAATCAATAACCGGCTCCGTGGAATTGGTCTGGCTTGTTGTGGATGTGATCTTGGCGCCGGTGAAAGGGTTAAGCCTGAAGAATCCCTCAGGCAAGCTGCCTGAGCAGATCACGAATAGCGATGCGCCGTCAGCAGATAGAGCAGGCGCGTTGGCTGACACTCCGAATGGGGTGCTAGCACCGGCTTCGCCCGTGCAATACGGGTAGCTCCACGGGGTTGCACCGGCTGCATAGACCACGCCCGGGAATCTTCCGGCAACGAAGTAAACATTCCCGTCACCGACCAGCAGGGGGCTTACGGCGCCGCCGAAAGGCGGTCTCGGAACGTGCACCAGCACTGTGCCGCCCTGAAGCTGCTTAGTGAAACTCAAGAGATCAAATCCGCCATCGGCCGAAGACACAACGATATAAACCAGCCCGGCGTTATCGTCTACTGCGGGGCCGGTTACAGGAGCCGCGATGGGAGCGGGTGGTACGAGTGCAGTGCCATCGGGCTTCAAAGCGTAGAGTCTGTCGCTGGCGAAATAGAGGTTCCCTTCAGCCGATGTCGTGATATCTCCGACGATGGGAGCGGCAGTAGGAAAACTCCAGGACGGAGATGATGGTGCGGTGGTGGGCCCGGCGAAGTTTGCACGGCCGGTGCGTTGTGCGTCGTGGCCGGGCATAGGCCAGTTACCTTGCGCGTGCAAGGACGGTGGAAGAATCCCAACCAGCAGGATCAGGGATGCAATAAAGATTTTGGGGATAAGTGCTAGAGCAGAAGACTTTCTTGTCGAGCGCATTCAGCTTTCCTATCACACGTCAGTTTTCGCCTAGTCTGCAAGGCGGGAATAGAGAAACAAAAGACATTACTGGAACAAACAAATCAGGGGTGAAATTGCAAGGAGCAATCCTTGAGTGGTGGCTGTACTGTATCGCTTGACGAGGAACAATAACAACAACATTAAAAAAATTAATGAAGAACAGCCGCCCTGATCGGAACGAGTAGCACAACTATTTGCTTGATTTCGATAGGTGGACATGTCCGCCTTAACAGCAGTGGGCCAGAAAAGACATGTACGTGACTGAAAAAGGCCATTAGCAATTGGCCCTTGGCACTTAGCAAAAGCGCGTAATTCCATTGCTCTTATTCGCAATTGATTCGCTGCAAAAACCATGCTAACGTGAATAGCTTTTGGCCAAAGCTGCGGGCTACTTTCGAGCTGCTAGCCAAAATCTTCCACGCCCCAGGGCGGACGGAAAATCGATCTTTGAAAACAGAGCAAATAGCAATTGGCAATTGGCCGTTATGCTGGAGAGGTTAACCGAGTAGTAAATTTGGCGATTTCCTGCCTCAACCCGCCGAACGAAAAAGCGAAAAATCAACGCCGGGGTTGATTCCGCTAAGTCTATATTTTTCGGGGTTGACGGGGTAGGGTAGGGGTGGGTGCTAAGGTTTACCAAGACGTAATAATCGCGCGTGATCGCCGTAATCGCAACGTGATCGCCGTAATCGGGAAGAAAGGCAAAGCCCAAACCCACAGCCGAGGGCGGCTGTCCACCCCAGCAGACCAAAATCGGGCCTGCCGGGGACCCCGGCTGTGCCACACAAGCAAGAGTCGCGATCGCCCATGATCGCACGTGATCGGAAAGGCAAAGGCAAGACCGGATCTTACTTTGCCCCTGCTCCCACTCTCATGGTGCTCAGGATCTCATCCACGGTGGTGATGGCGCGGTCAATCTCTTCCATGGTGTTGTAGAAGTGCGGTGAGAAGCGGACGCCGGCTTTGGGACGGTAGTCGACCAGCACATCCCGGCGCAGCAGTTCGGCGCAGACCTCCTGGGCGTTGGGCATATCAATGGCCACGGTGCCGCCGCGCTGGTCAGGGTTGCGAGGGGCGTTCACGCGCCAGCCGCGCTTATCAGCCAGCTCAATCAGGCGGGCGGTCATCTGGCGGGACTTGGTGCGGATGTTCTCCACGCCGGCCTCAAGGATGATCCTGAGTCCGGGCATGGCGGTGTAAAAGCCGGGCACGTTGGATGTCCCCTGCATGAAGCGGAAAGGCGGCTCACCGTATTTGGTCGGCCCGACCTCAAAGTCAAAGGGGTGCTCATGGGCGAACCAGCCGGTAATTTTCGGCTCCAGCTTTTGCGCCAGGTCAGGACGAACATAGAGGTAGGAAGTGCCGGCGCCTCCGCAGAGCCACTTGAGCACGCCTCCGACGGCGAAGTCTGCGTTGATGGCCTGCACATCAAGCGGCACATTGCCCAGCGACTGGAAGGCATCGACAACAACAAGCGCGCCCACGCGGTGCGCCTTGTCGATGATGGCCTTTACGTCCTGAATATACGAACTGCGGAAGACCACGTGCGAAATGGGGACCAGCAGCGTCTCTTCATCAATGGCGTCAAGCATGCGATCCGTGGGCACGTGAACGCCGTCATCGGTCTTGACCATGTGAACGCGGGCTCCGCGCGAGCGCTGCGCTTCCCAGAAATACATGATGGAGGGGAAATTCATGTCACTGTAGACCACTTTGTTCCGCTTGCCGCTGAAATCAAAGCAGCTGGCAATGACGGACTGGCAACTGGTGACGTTGAGGTGCACGCTCACCGATCCCGCGGGCGCGTTCATGATGCGGCCAATGGTGTCGCCCACTTCAACGGCCATCATCCACCAGGCTTCTTCCCAGGCGCGTACGCCGCGAGTGGCCCACACGTCACAGTAGTCCTTGACGGAGCCGTAGACGCCGCGGGGCATGGCTCCAAGCGAGTTGCTGATCATGTAAGTGGTGCGCTCAAGGATGGGAAACTCAGGACGGAAATGGAGCAACGGATCAGAGATGGTCATGGCCAGTCAAGTGTAATGGCAGATGGTACGGATGACAAAGCCGGGAAGCCGAGTCAGTCTGCGCCTTCCACTTTTTTCTGCGGCAGCTTCTGTGGCGGCTTCTGTGTCACTGGGGATTTTTTTCTGGTGGTGAGCAGATATGCCAGAGTGAGCACCAGCAGGTACGGACCGGCGCTGACCACGGTAATTCGCGACTGTGGCACTCGCCAGGTGAGCAGGATGGCAGCAACAATGGCAATGAAGCCGGCGATGGATCCTGCCGCTCCCAGAGGCGAGCGCAATCCCAGCGCTTTGAGTTGTGCGTCAGATACGGTTCGACGGAAGCGCACATGCGCCAGCAGGGAGACCAGCCATGCCAGCATGCCTCCGGCGAGCGCGGCGCCAATGATATAGAGATAGGCGCCTTCAGGAGTGAAGAGTTGCAACACGATGGCAAGAACGATGCCCAGCATGGAAGCCAGCACGGCGGCCATGGGAACGCCATGCTGATTGAGAACTCCCATGCGCGCGGGAGCGTATCGGGACCGCGCGAGAGAGAACAGCATGCGGGCTGTGGCATACAAACTGGCATTCGCTCCGGAGAGCGCAGCAGAGAGGACGACAGCGTTCATGAGGAAACTTGCGGAAGAAATCCCGGCAACGCGAAACACGGTGACAAACGGGCTCTCCGTTACACCGGCGCTTTGCCAGGGCATCACGCCCACCAGCACGGCCATTGCGCCCACGTATACGAAGCAGAGGGTGAGAAAGGCATTGCGCGTGGCGCGGGCCACGTCTCTGCGCGAGCGCGCCTCGCCGGAAGAGATTGCCACCATCTCAAGGCCAAGGAAGCTGTACAGTCCGAAGGAAATGGCCAGAAGCGAAGCGGTCCAGCCTTTAGGGGCGAAGCCGCCGTGTGCCACGTACTCAGGATGCACCTTGCCGCCAAACAGGAACGCCGCGCCCATCAGGATGAAAACAAAGATGGTCACAACCTTGATCAGGGCAAACCAGTATTCGAAGGTGCCGTAATGTCCAACGGAAAAGAGATTAATCGCCAGCAGGAACAGCCCGAAGACCACCATCCACAACACTACAGGCACGTGGGGGAACCAGACTTTCATGTAGGTTCCCGCGGCCACCACTTCCGAGCCAATGGCAATGACCACGGAGAACCAGTAGCCGTAACGAGCGACGAATCCCGCCCACGGATTGAGATAGAGCTCGGCGTAAACGCCAAACGATCCGGCAGCCGGATGCATGGCGGACATTTCACCCAGCGCCATGGCCACGGTAAAAGCAATGGCCGCGCTGAGAACGTAGCTCACCAGCACCGCTGGCCCAGCAACCTGAATGGCTGCGCCCGAGCCCAGCAGCAATCCGGTGCCGATGGAGCCTCCCACGGCTACCATGGCCATCTGCCGCGAGTTCAGCTCTTGTTTAAGTCCGTGTTCCTGGTCAGCCATTCGCGCTTTTATACATGCAGTTGCGCTGCAATAGCCAGCGTTTCCTCAGGCGGGGAAGGACACTCACTGTCGGTTACCTTCCGAGCATTGAGCATGCAGGCGATTGCGCTTAGAATGAAGCTATCTTTTCCTCGACTCACCCTGGCCTGCCCTGTCTCAGGAAGTTGAGGTAAACGCGCTCCAATGCCGGACATCTCCAAGCGACTCGACAAAGCGGAAAAGTACCTGCAGAGAGGAAAGGCGGAAGCCGCCCTGGATGAATACCTTTCCATTCTTCAGGATGAGCCGCGCAATGAGCAGGTGCGCCAGACCGCTGCCGACCTCTGCCTTGCTCTGGGACGCGGAGCTGAAGCTGCCGGCCTGCTGAGTTCCATGTTTGAGCAAGAGGCTGAGATCGGCGACGTCGCCAAAGGCATCGTTACCTACAAAAAACTGGCCAAGATTTCTGTGCCCACGGCGTTGCAAACCTTCCATTACGCGCAACTAGTTGAGAAGAAAGACAAGCATGAGGCTCTGGCAGCGTATGAAGCTGCTCTTGGCGGTTTTGAAAAGCAGCGGAAGAACGCGCAAGTGCTAGCCGCCGCCAAACGCATTGTGGAGCTCTCTCCCACGGCTGAAAATTGTCAGCGTGCGGGAGAAAAAGCCGCCCTCATGGGCGAAGGTCGCATGGCTGCGGCCAACTTTGTGCAACTGGGGCAGCTGCGCGATGAAGCCTCGCCCGGGTCAGGCTTCCAGTGGTATGAGCGCGCCTACAATCTTGATCCCATGAACCTGAAAGCAGTCTTTCAGTACAGCCGGGGTCTCTTCGTCAAGAACCAACTGCCTGAATGTATTGACGTGCTCACGCCCGTCGTCATGCACTTCCAGAGCACGCCGGAAATTCGCGAACTCTACGCGCATGCGCTGATGGCCGCGCGACGCCCCAAAGAAGCTGAGCCGCATTCATGGGAACTCTTTATCAAAGATCCGCAACAGCTGGAGGAAATAGCCGCGCTGGTGGGAGTTTATCTGGACACGGCCGATATTACCGCTGCCGTGAGCTTGGCGCGGAAAATTGAAGACCATGAAACACGCGCGGGACGGCGTCGTGAGTTCCTTACGGCCATGTTTGAAATGTCTGACCGGCGCCAGCCCACTCTCCAGTTCACGGAATACATGGAGAAGGTCTTCGGCAACGCGGGACGCGAGCAGGAATACAGCCGCATTCTCCTGCGCCTGTTTCAGCTTTATTGTGACGGAGGCCGCTTTCGTGAGGCGGCAGAGACTCTGGATCGCGCCGCGGAACTCGATCCCTATGAGTCCGGCCATTCCCGCCGACTGGAGATGTTGCGCGGGCGGGTCGACGAGAACCTGTTCAATCGAGTTGGCAATCGCTTCCAGAAGCTTGCCAAGTCGCCGAAGGGATCTGCTGCTTCTGCCACGCCGGCGCCTGCTCCCGCTACGCCCGTGACGCCCAATCGCCCGCATGAACCGGCGCCTGCTACTTCTGCCGCTGCATCCGAGCCGCATGTGCTGGAAGACCTGATTCTTCAAGCCGAGCTCTACCTGCAATATGGAATGAAGCCCAAGGCGCTGGAGCAGATTGAGCGGATCAACAAGCAGTATCCGCGCGAAGAGCAGAAGAATGAAAAGCTCCGCAATCTTTATCTGGTGGCCGGCTTCACTCCGCCGTATCCGGCCGCAGCATCAAAAGCAGTGTCTGCCTCCGGTTCAGCCCCCAGCGCACATGCTCCTGCGCCGGCGGCCGCTGCCGCTGGCGAAAACGCGATGGACAATTTCGCCCGCATCACAGATATCACCCGCAACATCTATCGCCAGGCGAGCGTCAAGAGCGTCCTTTTTACCGCCGTAAATGAGATCGGGCGTCACTTCAACGCCAGCCGATGCGTTGCCGGATTGTGTACACCAGGTAAGCCTCCATCCGCGGCTCTGGAGTTTTGCGCGCCGGGCGTCAAGCAGTCAGACGTAATGTCGATCGTGAAGCTGATTGCCGTGGGCCAGCAGATTGCAGCGAACGGCGCGGTAACCATTACCAATGCCCTCAAAGCGCCGGAGTTGTCCTCCGCAAAGGAACAGATAGAAGCCCTGAACATTGAATCCATGGTGGCGGTTCCGCTTCTGGATTCGGGCCAGCAATCCGGAATCCTGATTCTGGAGCAGACCAGCGCGAGGCTGTGGCGTCCCACTGAACTTGCAGTCCTGAATACCCTGGCCGAGCAGGTGGTGCAGGCCGTTGCCAATGCACGTCTTCGCACCTTGATGAAGACTCTGGCCGTGACCGATGAAAAATCCGGCCTGCTGAAGCGGTCTTCTTATTTGGACGTTCTGCTTTCAGAAGTCAAGCGGTCTCTTCAACAGCAGATTCCGTTGACGCTCCTGCTGCTTCACTTCGGCAAGGCGTCTGCCCTGGTGAAAGAAATAGGACAGGCACAGGTTGACAGCATGATGCAGCAGGTGGGCCAATCGCTGGCATCGCACATCCGCCAGAACGACGTGGCTGTGCGCTATGATCTCACTACCATTGCGCTCGTCCTGTCAGACACAATGGAGAAGAACGCATTTCTGGTGGTCGAGAAGATGCGGAAAGTGTTGATGCCCATCAAGGTGCCGGGGACAGACCGTGCGCCCTCCATGAGTGCCGGTATAGCTGAAGCTGTGATGCAGGAAAGTTTTGATGCGGTTGACATCGTAACCGAAGTGATCAATCGCGTGGAAAGCGCGCTGGAACTTGCGCGCTCCGCAGGTGGCAAAAAAGTTCATGCTCTTGCCGCGAATCTTGAACCCAATCTGGCGTGAGCAATCCCCCAAAATTTCCACTTCAGCGCGCAGCAAAAATTTCAAAACGCAAACATCATCTGGAAATCGATGCGGCGGTTCGCAGACTGGGTGTTGAATGGCCCGCCGGCAAGGCCGATCGACTGTCCAAACAACGGCGAGCTCAAGTTTCCTATCGGTGTTGCCGGATTGACAACGTTGAACAGGTTTCTCGCACTCACGCTGAAGGTCATGCTGTAGCGCTGGCTGGTTTGCTCCCCGATCATGAACGGGCCGCCACCGCCTCTGGGACCACCGCCTCCCCGGGG
>DASUBD010000047.1:0-6908 GCA_035763445.1 Candidatus Angelobacter sp. | reverse complement strand
TCTTGCTTCTCCGTTTTTGGAGCTGGCTGAGGGAGGGTCCGGATTCATTGGCTTGATTATCCTGTTCGTAGGCATGCGTTTTGCCTGGAAAATGACTGCAGGCCGGAGCAATGTCAAGCTTGAGGGGCCATTTCAACTCGCAAACGCTGCTTCAGCGTAGACTATACAGAGAAGGAACAGACCCGCTGAAGCCGTGTCGACGTTTACTACTGAACTGAATCAAACCTGCAAGCGTTGCACCCACGTGCTGGAGCCGGGCGCATTGGCCTGCCCCGCCTGCAAGACCCTGGTCCATGCTGAAGAGATGGAGCGCGGAGCGGCGCGCGCACGTGCGCTGGAAGCCAGCAGAGATTTCCAGCAGGCACATCAGGAATGGCAGGCAATCCTGCCGTTGCTGCCGCCGGAATCGAAGCAGGCAGAATGGATTCGCGCACACCTCCGCGAACTGGAGTTAGCTGCCGCAAATGCACACCGCCCGCAATCCTCGAGCGCCACGAGCTGGTGGGCCAAGCGACTGGCGCCACTGGGAACGCTGGCAGTCATTTTGGCCAAAGCCAAAACATTTCTTTTTGCCATTTTCAAACTGAAATTCTTGTTCAGCTTCGCCGCTTTCATTGGTATTTACTGGGCAGCATGGGGACCTCGTTTCGGCATAGGCTTTGCCGTGCTCATCCTTATCCATGAGCTTGGGCATTTTGTGGAGATCAAGCGGCGTGGTCTTCCCGCTGAGATGCCAGTGTTTCTCCCAGGCCTGGGCGCCTACGTGCGCTGGCAGGCCATGGGCGTGACGCAGGAGACTCGCGCAGCGATAAGTCTCGCCGGACCGCTGGCAGGTTTTTTGTCCGCAGCCGCATGCGCAGTTGTTGGGCTTAAGACAGCCGATCCCATCTGGCTTGCGCTGGCGCGCACAGGCGCGTGGCTCAACATCCTGAACCTGATCCCCTTCTGGGTGCTGGATGGAGCGGGCGCGATGATGCCGCTGAATGTCGTGGAGAAGAGCCTGGTTATGCTTGTGGCCGCAGGACTGGGCTACGGGACCGGCGAGGCCGTTTTCTATTTTGTGGCCGCCGGAACACTGTTGAATCTGATTCTGGCTGCTTTTGCTCGCAGTCCCGTGCCAGGTTCCACGGTGGTGCGGTTGAACCTCGATCAACAAGGGCAGGCAGTGCAGAGCGGCGGCGAATATGCTCCGGCTGCACACGCACCGCGAGTGGGAAGCCCTTTAATCACCGCTTACTTCGTTGCTGTCCTCACTGCGCTTGGCGCAGTACTGTACCTGTTGCCGGGACACGGCAGCGGCTTTCCATAAGTGCAGGGCTTCGTCATGAATGTGTTGCTGCCTTCCCCTCAGTTTCCCGAATCATTTCTCAGCGGGCAGTTAGAATGTACTCACTACTATGCCCCAGCAGAACAACTCCGCAGATGTGATAGTGATAGGCGCCGGTCCAACTGGAATGGCGTCTGGCATTGAGGCCCAGCGCGCCGGATTCAGTGTGATCCTGATTGATAAGGGCTGCCTGGTAAATTCACTGTTTCACTATCCGGCGAACATGACTTTTTTCACTACGCCGGAGCTGCTGGAGATCGGCAACATCCCTTTTTCAAGCGCTCACCAGAAGCCGACAAGGCAGGAAGCGCTGGAGTACTACCGCAATGTTGCGCAGCACTATAAGCTCAATGTCCGCCAGTATCAGGAAGTATTGACTGTCACCGGATATGACAGCGCATTTCTGATCACCACCCGCGATCGCAACGGCAAACAGCATGAATACAACGCGCGGAAAATCGTGGTGGCAACCGGCTATTACGACCGGCCGAATTACATGAACATTCCCGGAGAAGAGCTCTCCAAGGTAATGCATTACTATCGCGAACCGCACCCTTACTACGACACGGATGTGCTTGTAGTGGGAGCAAAAAATTCGGCCGCCATTGCTGCGCTGGAATTGTGGAGACGCGGCGCGCGAGTAACCATGGTGCATCGTGGACCGGGAATTCATCAGAACGTGAAATATTGGATCAAACCGGATATTGAAAACCGGATCAAGAACGGCGAGGTTACGGCGTATTTCAACAGCTGCCTTCTGGAAGTGAAGCCTGAGACTGTACGTATCAGAACGTCAGAGGAAGAGAAGGTGCTGGAAAATGATTTTGTATTTGCGCTGACCGGATACCATCCTGACTACGAGTTCCTTGAGGCGCTGGGAATTGAGCTGACGCACCCGGAGATGCGCCCGGTGTGCGATCCATCAACCTTTGAAAGCAACGTTCCCGGCATCTATGTTGCAGGAGTGATTGTCGCCGGCTCGCGAACCAGCGAAATCTTCATTGAGAACGGCCGCTTCCACGGAGAGCGAATTGCGGCGGACCTGAAGGCAAAGCTTCCTGCGTTGAACGCCGCAGGTTCGCGCCACGCCGGGAAATCATGAGCATCAGGCTTGATCAAATATCTTCTTCCAGATATTCCATGACAGCGTGCAGATTGTTTTCTTCCAGGAAAATCCCCGGCAAACGGACTCTGCCCTCGGTTTCGGCGCGCTTGGCGGCGGACTCCGCTACAGGGAGATCGACCCGCATCTCTTCATGCATGAAAGGAACAACCTCATCGCTATCGACGCGGGCCACAAATGTGCCACCGGCGTTCTGCTCAAACATGATCTGGTAGGTTATGGGTTGTCCATCGAGCTTCATGACGTCCAGAGTGCCAAGCGGCATGTACGTTCCTCCAGGAGTGCTATCCGGGTTCCGGCTGATTTACTATTACAGTCGAAAAGTGTAAACGGCGTATAAAGGGTAGCGCAAACCTGTGATGTTAGAGGGACATCGCAGAGAAGGCGAATGCGGGGCGGGTTTTGGCAGCCCACCTCCGGAATGAGACCAGCATCAGAATCAGATAACTACCGTGCTGACGCTCTGTTCCCCTCACAATCGTTCGGTGTCTTGTACGGTTTGGGAACATTCAGACTAACGGACGGGAGAAGTGTACGACATGAAACGAATCGCAATTCTAAGTGCTTTGGCGCTTTGTGTAGCCATGATCGCCCCTAAAGCGTCAGCGCAGGACAGTGACACAAAAAACCACGGGAACTTCGGGATCTATCTTGACTACACGAGGTTGGGGGGAATCCAGGGCACGCACCCGAACATGTTTGGAGTGGGTGGGCGTCTTGGCGTGAACGTGAACCCGCATATCGTGCTCGAAGGCGAAATGGCGTACGATTTTGAGCGCAACGTTACCAGCAGCACCACCGGCATTACCAACGTTAACCGCTCCAGCCTTCGACTGCTGCATGGCTTGTTTGGTCCGAAAATACAGACCACCGGCCCGGTGCGGATTTTTGCGCTTTTGAAGGGCGGCTTTGTCAACTTTGGCGTTGGCGGACCTGCCACGGCCGGAACCATCAACAACCAGATTGGCAACATCATCGACGGCAACACGGATGGCGTGTTCTATCCGGGCGGCGGCGTTGAATTCAACGTCGGCTGGCTCGGGATCCGTGCTGAAGCCGGTGATGAAATCATGTTCTTGAACAACGGCACCCAGAATAATCTTCGCATCGCAGTGGGGCCGCAAATCCGCTTCTAAGAAAACAAACCGCGGCTGAAAAACCGTAGAATTGATCACACAAGGGCAGCTCTCCGGAGCTGCTCTTTTAGTTGTATGCCTGGCTGGAAGGGCCGCGTGAAATCCGGGGAACGCAGACTTGCTCCACTTCTGGCGATTGCTGCCGGATACGCCCTCATCATGATCACAATATGGAGCCCACGTCCTGCGCAACGCTGGCTGTTCTGGATTGATGCCAGCTTCTTTTTCTGCGCCGCCGTCGTGGCATTCCGGCGTCAACCGTTTGGATTTCCAAAGCTTGATTTCAGCCTCGTGTCAATCACTACGGGAGCTGTATTGGCCGGTCTGATATCACTTGTGGCTGCTCAACTCGGCACGCTGCACGGACTTTTCGGTACACCACGGCCATTTCTGCACGCTGCCACGTATCTGACCTGGGCCATTGTGCAGCAATGGATCCAGCAAGCTTTCTTTTTTGTCCGGCTGGAGCGGGTACTCCAGCGCGGACTGCTGGCCAGTTTCACCACTGCGGTTCTGTTTGGTCTTGCCCATTTGCCGAACCCTGTTCTGGCGCCGCTGACTTTTTTGGGCGGCTGGATATTGAGTGAATTGTACCGGCGCTATCGTAGCGTGTTGCCACTGGGAATGGCTCATGGACTGGTGGGACTCGCGATCGCAGTCTCCGTTCCCGACCACATTCATCACCACATGCGCGTTGGCCTGGGATATCTGCTCTATCGCGGATGAAGACGGAGCGCGGAATGAGTTCCGCGCCCCAGATTGCAAGCCAATAGCCAGAACCTTGCTTTTAGTTGACCTTCAGCGTTGCCGTGGCGCTGTGGGTAAGGTTTCCGGAAGTACCGGTAACTGTGAGTACATAAGTGCCTGCGGGAGTTCCGGAAGAGCCGGTTGGAGGATTCGGATTCACTGACGAGCCCCCACCGCCACCGCAACCAACCGCCATCATTACAAGCAAAAATGCAGGCGCCGCGAAAGCCATGCGCTTGCATCCTGTGACCCTGAAGGCGAGCAGCAACGTTCCCAAACCGCCAAGCAGTATGAGCAATGGCATTGACGGCGCGGGAGGATTGTTGCCAGCCGGGAATGATGTGCCGCGCGCGGTGGTGTTAATGACAACTTGAACAGTGCCAGTGCTTCCCGGAGTGACTGAATTGGGATTTACTGAGCAAGTTGCTACGGCCGGCGCCCCTGAGCAGACAAAGGTAACCGTCTGCTGAAAGCCGCTGATGGACCCGACAGACATTTGGAAGCTCGCCGATTGTCCGGCGCTGATGGTCGCAGAGCCAAGGCTAGAAGGCATCGAAAAATCCGGAGGAGGCGGAATTTTCACATTCACTGTAACTACGGCTGAAAGATTCCCATTGGTAGCGGTAATGGTGGATGATCCATTGGCCACAGCGGATACCAGCCCCGTGTTGCTGACGGTTGCTACTGCAGGTGTACTCGAGCTGTAAGCTGTGCCGGCTGCGGTGGTCAGGTCCTGCGTGGCGCCATTGGAGAACGTCACTACAAAGTGGAGTTGAGTTGTCGCACCTGTGAACGTGAGCGTGAAGGTCGAAAGATTGGAGGCAGGAGCAAGTTTTGTTCCCACCACTACGGGTTGCGGTCCATCAGTGAACGTGAGTCCGTTGTTGAAACCGGGCAAAGTCTCCCAGCGCTGTTGAGTATCACTGTCGAAGATAAGCACCTGGGTTGGCACCAGGTTGCCGTCCTGATCAGCTGCGTTGCCGGTGAGAGTATAAGTGATGTTGGCGCCGTCAAAAGTCGCCCGGCTCAAAGTGGACTTGGTGCGAGCATAAATGTACTGCGCCATGTCCTGCATGAAGATGTGGCGCGCTCCATTATTCTTAAGCCACGCGGAAACATCATGGATGATCTGCTCTGAGCCGTTATGAAAATTGGTATTCGGCGGCGCAGGGGACAACGCGCATTGCTGGAAAGCGTCATCCTGAGTATAAACTTCCGCCGGCACCAGGCTGCTGAAAAGGCGCCATGAGTACCACTCAAAGCGCGCAGTGGCGAAGGCAGTGCCATCCCCCTGCGAGTTGCACCAGTTCAAGGCCGGTGATTGCGCGAAAGAAAGATCAATGGCGCGCGATCCCACCAGGAAGAATTTCTGGGCCGGCAACCCCGCTCGACTGCCAATGGTGAGATCGTCAGCAAAGAAAAACGAGAACGACTCATCTGAAGGCAGCACCGTGGCCGGCTTCGGCGGAAGCTGATAGAGCCAGTAAGGACGAGCATGCAGGCGCTCCTGCTGATAAGGCGCATCCGACGGGTTCAAGGCGTACGGGAACCCGGGCTGAATCGTGGCGCCGATATAGCGCGCTCCGAATGTGTTTGCCAGATCCGAGCCGATGTTGGTTGAGAAATTGTAAAACTGGCTTACCCACCATTGTGAAAAGAAGGGAATCGAATCACCGGCCCCGTTGCCTTGTTGGAACTGTTGCAGCGTGGCTATGTTATTTTGCCATTCAGCGTCAGTGAGCGAGCGGCCCGGAGTGGAGGAGCCTTCCCAGAAGAGATCGCCAAAGTTGCTTTTATTGAATCCGTGCGCGCTGATCTGGAGTTTGCCGGCTTTGATATCAGCGATGGCCTGGTCGCGGCCGGCATCGCCCGCCGGCAGAAACTCAGTATTGGCTGAACCAGTGACCCTCCATGGCCCTCCGGTTCCATCTGCGGCCACAGTGCCTGTTAACGTGGGATCGTACATGGAGCGGAGACGCGTAATCCAGCCGCCGTCCACGTTGTAGTCGAGGCGTAACGACCAGAAGCGAGGGTACGGGCGCATGACGAAAGGCTTGCGTGCAGCCCATGCCAGACTGCGCCAGAAAAGATCGTCAACACCCATCAAGAACCCGAAACGGTCGGCCTGAAGATAGTCGAGAGTACCAAAATTTACAGCGCGTCCTGCACCGAACGTCGTGGCCAGGATGAGCGGATCGGTTCCGAGGGTCGCCACTACTGTGCCGGTTGCGCCTTGCAGCACGGTTGCCGTCGCGGAATTGAGATTGCCGTTCTGGTCCTGGTGAAAGTTGTAGATGAAATCACCGGTCGGTTCCAGGGTCTTCATCTGCAACGCAGCAATGTAATGCGGCGTGGCGCCGCCGGAAGTCATGGCAAAGGGAACTGTGATGGAAGTAGCGGGCGTCCCCACGACGGAGCCAGTAGCGCTAAAAACGGCTTGAATATGAGAAGCAGTACCGATTGCTGGATCTGAATCAAGGTTAACGAAGCCCGAGCCTGCATTCACAGCCGCAGCAATCGCGGTTTGCCATGCGGGGGAGAGCGACAATCCTGGGTGAGCGGCGATGATCAGCTG
>DASUBD010000046.1:0-9667 GCA_035763445.1 Candidatus Angelobacter sp. | reverse complement strand
GGTTTGCTTCCAGCCCCAAACTAGGCTAAAAGACTAGGATTGCGGTTTTACTTGTTTAGTGTCCTCCCGGAGCGATGGGCTGAACAGTAACTGTCGCGAGCGGATAGTGCAAATGTCTCAACGCATTGAGGACGTTGTAGTAATCGGGGTGATGAGCATTCTGGTCATGCTCTTTGCCTGGATTTATGCTCGTGATCGCCAGCCGAAATCTGCCTGGTGGCTGTTGGGCTGGAGCGCCATATTCGTTCACTTTGTTGCGTTTGGGATTGCAGATAAATGGCTTCCTGGCGGGCATACCATGGGAACCCTGCTCAATCGCAGCACCCTCATAATCGCCGGTACATTTTTCCTCTTGTCCGTTGCTGATCCGCAAATCAGGACATGGAAGAATTCTATTGGGATATTCTTGATCAGCATTCTCGGCATTTCGTATGTCTCCGCGGCTGTTCTCAAGCTCCCACAAAACTGGGTCTATGTGAGCATCCTTGCCGGGTTGGCCATTGTTTCTGTTTGGGAGGCTCTGCGTCTGTATGGATGGCGAAGCCGGTTCTGGTTCGCCGTTTGGGCCTTGCTTGCGCCTTACTTCTGCTTTGTCCTGATAAGGGCGGCGAATGGATATAATCGGGACGGCTTTGATTTCTATTTGTTTTCCTTGTTTGCTGTTACAGGCTTGCTGTATCTGCGCCATTTCCACCGGTTCACACCAGGAGTAATATTTACAAGCCTCGCCTTCATCGCCTGGGGTCTGGTTTTTCCGTTAGCAGCTTATCTGCACTATCACAGGATAGGTGTGTCTGCTGTGTTGTGGGACCTGCCCAAGTACTCTGTTGCCTTTGGAATGCTGATGACGCTGTTTGAAAATCAGGCGGAAGCGGCCAACATGTCGGCGCAACAGTTCCAGGGCTTGTTTGAAAACAATCTGGCGGCGGTCTATGTCTCCACTGTGAGCGGCAAACTGCTGGATTGTAACAGCGCATTCCTGAGCATGTATGGATTCACCTCCAAACAGGAAGCGATTGATTCTGACGCGCTGTCAAATCGTTCTTCGCACGGCGAGCGCACCGCTTTCTGGGAAGAGTTGAAGAGTCAAGGCCACGTGCTGAACTACGAGTGCCGTCATCAACGGAAAGATGGCACGCCTTTCTGGGTGCTGGAACGCGCCACCGTCGTTGCCGCTGGTTCGGGCCATCCCGTGATCGAGGGTACGGCGATTGATATTACCGAGCGCAAGCTGGCTGAAATTGCACTGAAGCAATCAGAAGAACGCTTTGCCACCATCTTCCGGCAGAGCCCTGTGGGTTGCGCGGTGGTTTCTCTGGAAGGAATTTTCCTCAGCGTAAATGAAAACCTGCTCAGCATGGTCGGCCGCAAGGCTGAAGATGTAGTCGGCAAGAGCAGTGTGGAACTGGGATTTTTTATCAGCCCCGAAGACCGGCAGAACTTTTTTGAAGTCTTGCGGGCAAAAGGCTCAGTCCGTCACATGGATGTCAGTTTCAAGGACTACTACGGAAGCCTTCACCAGGGTCTTTACTTTGCTAATCTCGTCTGGATCGGCGAGAGGGAATGCATTTTCGGCATGCTGCTGGACCAGACCGAACACCGGGAACTGGAGCGCAAGTTTCTGCAGGCGCAAAAAATGGAGGCGCTCGGACGCCTGGCGGGCGGAGTGGCGCATGATTTCAACAATCTGCTCGGCGTGATCGGCGGCTACGCAGAGTTGCTGGAAACCAAGCTCCGTTCCGACGAAAATTATCGCCGTTATTGCAACAAGATCCTGGATACAACAGAACGCGCCGGCGCTCTCACACGGCAACTGCTCACCTTCAGCCGCAAGGAAATCATTCGTCCCATATCATTGCGCCCGGACCAGGTGATCCGCGACCTGAACAGCATCCTGCCCCGGCTGATGGGAGAGGACATTGAACTGGTTCTCAGACTGAATTCCACCGGCACGCTGGTGATGGACAGGACTCACTTTGAGCAGATCATATTGAATGTGGTAGTGAATGCGCGTGATGCCATGCCTGTAGGCGGTCAGCTTCATATTGAGCTGGAGGATGTCGCTCAGCCGCGATTGTCCCAGTTTGGCAGCCTGGCGGTGACGCAGGCTGTACTGATCCGCATTCGCGATACCGGAACGGGAATGGATGAAGAGACGCGCGCCCATGCCTTCGAGCCTTTCTACACCACTAAACAAGTTGGCCGCGGAACCGGGCTTGGACTTGCAACGGTGTACGGAATCGTCCAGCAATCAAAAGGTGAGATCACAATAGAGTCGCAGCTGGGCAAGGGAACCAGAGTCAGCATTCTTCTCCCTGCTGTTGCCGAGCCTGAACCAGCATTGGCGCCGGAAACCCAGGATGAGGTCCAGAGAGGAGTGGGAACCATTCTGCTGGTGGAAGATGAACCTGAGCTGCGCAACGCCAATGCTGAATTTCTCACCTCTATCGGCTACTCAGTGCTCTGCGCTGCCAGCGGTCCGGAAGGTCTGGACCTGGCTGCTAAAGCCGACAGCATCGATCTGGTGATCAGTGACATAGTCATGCCCAAAATGAACGGCCGCGAATTTGCGGACAAGCTCCTTAAACTCCGCCCCGAGACCAAAGTCCTGTTTGTTTCCGGCTATGCGGACGACGTGATCCTGCGCACGGGCGTTTCCGTTCAGGGCACTCCATTTTTGCAGAAGCCATTTTCGCTTCGTCAGCTCGGCAGCATGGTGAACGAACTGCTCACTGTCCCAAAACTTTCCTGATCCCGTTCAGCACCCTGCTTCACCAGCTGTCTCAGCCTTACGCGCCCCTGGCCACAACCTCTGACGGTTCTTCCACCGGTTGTGATGGTTGTTGCGGCGGCCCGGGCTTGAACTTCATCGGCAGCAGGCCGCGCACTTCAATGTAGAGCACCGGGATGATGAACAGATTCAGGAGGGTGGAAACAATCATTCCTCCAAAAACTGTGGTGCCTACGGAGTGTCGTCCCTCTGAACCTGCGCCGCTGGCAAACACCAGTGGCAACACGCCGAGGATGAACGCAATGGAAGTCATCAGGATGGGGCGCAACCGAAGTCGCGCGGCTTCAATGGCTGATTCCACCAATCCCAGCCCGCGATGCTGCAATTGCTCAGCAAATTCCACAATCAAAATGGCGTTTTTGCTTGCCAGTCCAATCAACATCACAAGGCCGATCTGGCAGTAAACGTCATTCTCCAGTCCGCGTAGAGCCTGTGCGCCCAACGCGCCCAGGACGGCCATGGGCACTGCCAGCAGAATGATGAACGGCAGAACAAAACTTTCGTATTGCGCTGAAAGCGTCAGGTAAACCACCAGCAGCCCCAGGCCAAACAGCATGAGTGATTGCCCGCCGGCCTGAAGTTCCTCCAGGGAGATGCCGGTCCATTCGTACCCGTAGCCCGCAGGCAATACTTCTTTGGCTACATCTTCCATGGCGGCAATCGCCTGTCCTGAGCTGTAGCCGGGCGCGGCGTTGCCGTCAACTTCAACGCTGCGGAAGAGGTTGTAATGGTTGATCAGGCTGGCGCTGGTGTCTTCTTTCACCGTAACCAGGTTGTCCAGCGGGATCATCCGGTTGTCGTCGGAACGAACGTAAAACTGCCGCAGGTCACGCGGCTTGGAGCGGAAAGCTTCATCCGCCTGCACCATCACGCGATAAGAACGATTGTTGAAATCAAAGTCATTCACATACTCAGATCCCATGTAAATCTGCAGCGCAGATGTAATCTGAGAAAACGGCACGTTCAGGCTCTTGGCTTTTTCGCGATCAATGGAAACCACATACTGCGGGTCGCGAGCGGTAAACGTGCTGAACAGCCCACTCAGCTCTTTTCTTTGCCTCGCCTTTGCCAGGAACTGCTGCAGCACGGTCTCCATCTCGTTCAGGTCGCCGCCGCCTTTTTGCTGCAGCTCAAATGTGAATCCTCCAAACGTTCCCAAGCCCTGGATCGCCGGTGGAGCAAATGGAATGGCAAAAGCATCTTGAATGCTCATCAGCGGCCCGCGAAGCCCATTCACGATTCCCGTCACGCTGTGTTCAGGCCCGTGCCGCTGGCTGATGTCCTTGAGCATGATGAACATAATGCCCTGGTTGGGCGCGCTGCCGGCAAAACTGAATCCCGGCACGGAAAACATTCCCGCGATGTCCTTGTTCTGGCTCAGGATGGCTGTGGCTTTGTCCAGTGCGCGCGTCGTGTATTGCAACGACGCTCCAGGTGGTCCCTGCACAATCACAAAGAAATATCCCTGATCTTCCTCGGGAACAAAGCTGGTGGGGACGCGCTGATAGATGAAGTACGTAGCCGCCAGGCCAGCCAGAAACACTCCAATCACTGCGAGTTTCTTCCGGGTGAGTCCGTGCAGCAGCCTCTCGTATGCCAGGGTGCCGCGCCGGATGGTTTCATTGATCCCCTGGAAGAACCGGTTCTGCGGATGATCGCGATGGCGCAAAAGCAATGCTGCCAGCGCCGGTGAAAGAGTGAGCGCGTTGAATGCTGAAATAGCGATGGAGAACGCAATCGTCAGCGCAAATTGCTGGTACAACCTGCCCGTGGTGCCTGGAAAGAGTGAGACCGGTACAAACACTGCAATCAAGACGAGCGAAGTTGCCACCACTGCACCGGTAACTTCTCGCATGCCCACCTGGGTTGCCCGATGCGCGTCACGTATTCCTTCTTCGATGTGGCGTTCTACGTTTTCAATGACGACAATGGCATCGTCCACCACCAATCCTGTTGCCAGCGTGATGCCGAACAATGTCAGCGTGTTGATGGAGAATCCGAAAAACTTGGCGAACAAGAATGTTCCGACCAGTGAAACCGGGATGGTGACTGCCGGAATCACTGTGCTGCGCCATCCCTGCAGAAACAGGAAGATGACCAGGATCACAATGATGATGGCTTCCGCCAGGGTCTTGATCACTTCTTGAATTGACTGGCCCACGGCAACCGTGGTGTCAAAGGCCACGGCATAGCGCATTCCTGCCGGAAAGCTCTTGGAGAGGCGCGCCATCTCTTCGCGCACGTCTCTATCCACCTGCAACGCATTGGCGTTGGAAAGCTGCATCACGCCAATGCCCATGGCGTTTACGCCGTTGTAGCGCAATTGTCCGCCATAGCTCTCGGCGCCCAGTTCCGCCCGGCCCACATCGCGAAGTTCAATCAGAGAGCCATCGTTTGCTCGCTTGATGACGATGTGGTCAAACTCACCCGGCGTGGTCAGGCGTCCCACAGCGCGCACGCTGATCTGGTAATCCTGTCCGGTGGGCGCGGGCTGCTGGCCCACCTGTCCGGCGGCCACCTGCACGTTCTGTTCGCGCAGCGCGTTAACCACGTCCTGTGCTGTTAGATTGCGTGCCGCCAGCCGGACCGGGTCAAGCCAAAGCCGCATGGCATACTTGCGCTCACCAAAAATCACCACATCGCCCACGCCCTTTACGCGCTTCAGGGCGTCGCGGACGTAGACGTCAAGATAGTTGCTGATGAACAGGTTGTCGTATTTGTTGTTGTCAGACCAGAAGCCGAACCCGACGACAAATGATCCCGTATTCTTGCCCACGCTTACGCCCGTGGTTTGGACTTCCACTGGCAGGCGGCCCAGAGTGGTGGAAGCGCGGTTCTGGACGTCCACCGCCGCGATATCAAGGTTGCGCCCCAGATCGAACGTGGCGGAGACGGAACTGGTTCCGTCATTGCCGCTGGTGGAAGACATGTAGCGCATACCTTCCGTACCGTTGATGGCCTGTTCCAGCAGGGTGGTTACGCTGGTTTCCACGGCCCGGGAGTTGGCCCCCGTGTAGAAGGAACTCACGGTCACCGTGGGCGGCGTCAGATTGGGATACTGCGCCACCGGAAGCGTCGGAATGGAGACAGCTCCCGCCAGGACAATCAAGAGGGAGCAAACAGTGGCAAAAACCGGCCTGTGAATGAAGAAACTAACCATGCATTCCCCTGAAGCGGGTAAAGCAGACCCCTAAACCCTGTAGCAAGAATGAAGCCTGCAATAAAAATGAACGCCTGCAATAAAAAAAAATGGCCAGGGCCTTTGGCTCAGCCGTTGTCCTAAGATTGCGGGATCACCGGCATGCCATCCACCAGCATCTGGACGTTGCTCACAATGACCTTGTCTCCCGCTTTAATTCCGCCCAGCACCACGTAGTCATTTCCCACCAGATCACCAACATCAATGGTTCTCTGGCGCGCCACGGACTGCTGGCCCTCACCCTCAGCCACAAACGCAAACAACTTGCCGCTCAGCCGGGAAACCGCTGTCACCGGAATCATGGGCGCCGGCCGCTCTGACCACACCACCCGCGCATGCACCTGCTGCGCGTTGCGGAACTTTGACCCGGCATTCGGCACCTGCGTCTTGACCAGAAGCGTCTGCGAATCGGGGTCCACTCGCGGCGAAATGAAAGTGATTTTGCTGCGTGCGGCCACGTTGCCGGAATCGTCCAGCAACTCCACCGGCATCCCCATGCGCACGGAGCCCGACTTTTCTGACGGGACGTAAACGTATGCCTCCAGCTCTCCACTGCGGTCCAGGGTGGTGAGCTGCGTCTGGTTGGTTACATGGTCTCCCACTCTTACCGGAATATCGCCAATCACGCCTGTGGTTGGCGCATTTACCGTGTAATACCGCAGTTGGACGCGCTGCTCGTGCGTCGCCGCCTCCAGAGCTTCAGCGTTAGCTTTGGCCGCGTCATAGGTGGTTTGGGAAGAATCGAGGTCAGCCTTGGCGATTACTCCCGCTGCAAACAGCTTTTTCTTTCGCTCCAGGTCCACGGCCGCCAGTTGAAGAGTGGCCTGGCTGGACTTTAACGCCGCTTCCTGATTTTGAACCGTGGCTTCCTGCTTGCGCGGATCAATTTCCAGAACGGGCTGGCCGGCCTGCACTTCCTCCCCGGAATGAACAAAGATGCGTGTGATATCGCCTTCCACCTGGGGCTGCAGGACTGACGCATTGCGTGAGCGGAGCGTGGCCAGGTAGTCCGTGGTCAGCGGTACCATCTTCGACTGGGCTGTAATCACCTTCACTGGAAAAGCTTGCGGTCCGGCAGGCTTGTTGGCATTAGCATTATTGCCGCATCCGGCCACCAGTGCCGCCGCGCCCAGCCACGCAAGCATCATCGCGTACTTTTTTAACGTCATGATGAGAAAGTCTTTCCCTATGCTATCCAAACCAGATTAGGGCCACAACAGCACCGCTTGCCCCAATTAGACTCCGCCGGACCTCGAATAGCTCATTTTTTTCTCGCCGCCTCGTGCATGCCCGCGCATCTTTAAGCCCAATCATTCTTGCTATTTCCGCAGCATGAGCCCTGCGCTCCGGCTGCCAGTCTTGTTCATTCCATCCTGCATTCCGTGTCGCCCACCCTCTCCCGTCAACCCCGAAAAATAAGGACTTAGCTGATTCAACCCCGGGGTTGAGCCGGGACATTTCCACATTGCCTGAATATCTCTTAGACCAGATCTCTTAAACCAAAACTGTGGGCTGCCAAATCGCTCCATTTTACCATTTTTTCGCTTGCGAAACAATAGCGAATCGTGGACGCATTTGCAGTGTTCGTTCGTGACCTTCTGTGCATCCAGGAACAAACATTTTCCAGCAGTGTTGACTAGGGAACTACAACGAATCCCTGATTGCTTCCGCCCTCGCTGCACAGTAAACACTGCTACAAAAGCCTCAGGTAAGTCCCTCAAATAAAAAGCCTTGCGCTGGCGTCGCGGTGACTTTCGTACCCTTGCTGGAAAACTGCCTCTTGCCCAACAATAGGCGTAACCAAAGAACAGCACTATCTAGTTCTTTAGGACAGTGTACGGGGCTGACCCGTTGCTGATCCAGAGTCGACGGGGAGACAAGCAAGCCGCGATCTAAGTGTCCGGTTGCAAGGTATGAAGGAGAGTTCCATCAACGGTTTGGTCCTCAGGACTGCCTCACTCCTGCTGCTGATACTGGCAGCCGGTGCCGGTGCGTCCGCTCAGACCAGCTCCGCGCAACTTTCCATCAACTTGACCGTCCAGTCTTCCATTTCGCTTGTCTTTAATAACAACCCGAGCGTCGGCAGCGTTGGCTTTTGCCCGCTCACCAACGCTGGCACCAATAATGTCGGACTGGATTTAGGCACAGCTTCTTTCCCGGGCAATTTTCACAGCTCCACCTGCGTGAACTATTCGCACATCGGAGCAGCGTTTTATCAAGTTAGCAGCGCTTTTGACGTGCTGGTGACCAAAAGCAATTCCAGCAGCCCCAGTTACCGCTTGGCTGCGCAGATTTCCACCGCGCCGCCGGCCAACGTCGTGTGGCTGGTCAACAACGTGACTTTGAACAGCACGGGCTTTACCACTCTGGACACTGCGGATACGTTCGGGCGTCCCGTGACCAAGACATTGCAGGTGCAGGTACGCAATAACGTGCCCGCGCAGGTTTTGCAGGAGACCATAACTTTTCTGGCGACGGCAAACTAGGTTTGTATGAAGAAGTATTCGGCGCAAATTCGGATCATGCTGGCCCTGGCAGCCCTGCTGTTCGCGACGCCCGCGTTCGCTCAGAATCCCACGGCCACCGGCGTCATTAATGCTACGTTGATTAACAAGAACGGCATCGCTCTGGTTTTTGATTCAGATCCCGGTGGCGTCACTCTGGGAGCAGCAGGCACATCCGCTGCCACCTTGAATTTCGGCACAATCTCGGCCTTTGGCCCGCTTGCGCCAGGAGTCACCCGCACTTCTGTCACTGCCGCAAATTACACCGTGCGCACAGTTTTTGATGTCCAGGTAATTCAGGGAGGGTTGAACAGCACAACCTACACCCTGAGCGCGCAGCTGGCTTCGGCGCTGCCCGCAGGATTCAGTTTCAAGGTTGACGGAGTCACCTTGGTCAATGGGCCTTCCAATATCCAGACCAATGCGGTTTACAACGTGGATGTTCCGCACAATCTGGACTTGACCGTCTCCACGGCAGCGCCGGGAGCGGGGGGGCCGGCGCTGGGTACGCCGCAAAGCACGGTGATCAATTTTCAGGCTTCAGCTAATTAAGCGAAGCAGAAATGGTTTTGAAAACAAAAAGTACAGCAATAAGACTTTAAAACTTTACAAGGAGTGAGGAACCAAATGAAGAAGTTACTCGTAATTTTCGCCGCCGCGGTAATGATGACATCTCTTGCCGCAGCTCAAACTGCTACCGGAACCCTGAATGTCTCAGCCACAGTAACCGGCTCCATCAATCTGGTTTTCAACAGTGATGCCGCGGGTGTTGCCCTGACCTCAGGCGCCGGCACCAACGCTGCTGCCCTGGACTTCGGGACCGTTTCCGCCTTCGGTACTCTGCCTGCCGGCGTAAGCCGCCCCGCGCCCACAGCCACTAACTTCACCGTCAGCACCCCGGTGGATGTTCTGGTGAGCAAGACAAACACCGCCAGCACCAGCTACACCTTGACCACCCAGTTGAGCACGGCTGATGCCGCCAACACCTGGGCTGCCAATGGCGCCGCATTTACCAATACGACTCCCGGGACTGCGACGGCCACCGGAACCTATGGCTCCAACGTGCCGGTTACGCTGGCCATCACCATTCCGTTTACTACCGCCAGTGGAACCACGATCAGCAACATCGTGAACTTTACAGCCACGGCGAACTAGGCTGAGATAAAGCGCAAG
>DASUBD010000045.1:0-3779 GCA_035763445.1 Candidatus Angelobacter sp. | reverse complement strand
GGGCAGGCTGAAGTGGCGCTTCGCGCGCAGCGAGTTCTGAGCATTCCACACTTTACCGGGTCCTTTGCCTTCAATGGCCAGACCTTTCCTTTCAATGTTGTGGGAACGCAACCCCAAGCCGGGGGCATCACCAGAATTCCCACGCAACTCAAGCCGGTTACGCTGTTGTTTGAAGGCTATGAAGATGATCAAGGCGAGCCCATTGTGCTCAGCCCTGAGCCGGTGGTGCTGAGTGTAAGGAACTCACCCAATTTTCGCTCAGCGCAATATCAAACCGGCTTCACCCAGTTTGCTGATGCGGTGCAGCGCGCCCAGTTTTATAACGCGATGGCGCAGGACTGGCACACGCTCCTGGATCTGCCACAACTTTTGCGGCCGCTGATCATGGTGGTTCCAAAGAACTCGGCTAAGGTCTTCCGGAACCGCAGCACCGGCGCCGTTTACGCAGTGGTGGACACCGCGTTCTTTGTTTCTCAGCTGAATACGCTGGTGCAGATGGAGAACCTGCGGGTTGATGCTCTGCCCGTCATCCTTACCCATAATGTAATGCTCGCCCCTGACGCTGACGTGGGCCGCTGCTGCGTTCTAGGATTCCATACGGCCTTTGACGCCGGACAGGTCAGAAATACGCAGATGGTCCAGACGCTGGTCTGGGCAAGCTGGATCGACCAGGGAATCCTTGGTCCCGGTATTGCCGATGTGACCGCCATGAGCCATGAGATTTCCGAATGGTTCAATGATCCGTTTGGGACTAATCTGGTTCCGGCGTGGCAGTATCCAACTGCGTCACTCGGCTGCCAGAATAATCTTGAAACCGGCGATCCGCTGGCGACCATGCCGAACGCGGGATACCCGGTCACCATCGACGGTGTGACTTACCATCCTCAAAATGAGGTTCTGCTGCCGTGGTTCACGCGCCAGCCATCGGATGCTTTGGAACACGATTACAGCTTCCCTGATGCAACTCTAGTGACCGGGCCTTCTCAGGCCTGTCCTGCCCACTGAAGAATTCATGCGTAAACTGAACTGAGTGTGAGGGAATAAAATCCCGCACGGAGCGGCTTTACGTTGCGAATGCCTGTAACTGTGTTGCTATTCTCATTCGGCAATTAAGCAGCATTGAATGGAGCGGACCCTCGACGGGGCCGACGGTCTGGAGTGGTAAGTTGCCGTAAGTCGGGGGCGGTCACGGCAGCTTACCACTCCTGCGGGGAAGACCGGGTTTTGTAACTGCTATCCAGTTCTCCTCGCTCGCCACAGCCGCAAAAACGGGCACGACAGGTGCGAACTCGTCGGTTCCCGGCAAACGCAACGGTTGAGCGCGTGTCGGGATTCCTGGAGGAACAGGAGTTATTTGATAAAAGAACGCGGGCCCGGCCAGAGCTTGCAAGGGAATTTTTTCCGATTTGTCGATTTTGTGTGCTCCTGGGCGACGTACCGGTGAAGAGCCAAGAAAAGGAGACCTTCAGATGCAATATCTCTTGTTGATTTACGGGGTTGAAAGCCACTGGGACACCCTGCCCGAAGGCGAAAAACAAAGTATTTACCGCGAATACATGGCCTTAAGCGAAGACTTGCGCAAAACCGGCAAATACATCGGCGGCAATGAACTTCAGCCCACTTCCACCGCCACAACGGTACGCATTCGCAACGGCAAGAGAAATGTCACGGATGGGCCATTCGCAGAAACAAAAGAACAACTGGGCGGCTATTATCTGGTGGAAGCTCGAGATCTGGACGAAGCAATTGAACTGGCAGCAAGAATTCCATCGGGGCGATGGGGATCGATTGAGGTGCGGCCGATCAACCCGCATTGAGCTGTCGGGTTTGGCGGCAGCCCGCGAGTGTTGTGGGCTGCTCCTTATCCAATCGCATGCATTACAATGATGCGTTCTTTTTGAAAGGACGTTTCACATGCGCGGATCAATGGTACTTGCAGCCGCAGTTCTCTTTGGTTCAATGATGGCCAGTGCGGCTCCGGCACCGGCCCACTATCAATTGAAACAGAAGTACGTTCTGGGCGGGGAAGGCTTTTGGGATTACCTCACGTTTGATGCGGCGGGCAAGAGGCTTTTCATTTCGCGCGGCACACATGTGATGGTGGTGGATCCAGCTAAAGGAAGCGTGATTGGCGATATTCCAGATACGCCGGGAGTTCACGGAATTGCGCTGGCTCCCGAATTGAACAAAGGGTTCACCAGCAATGGACGCGAGAACACCGTGACTGTCTTCGACTTGAAGACGCTCAAGGAGACAGCCAGAATCAAGCTGGAAGGCGCGGAGAACCCGGACGCAATCCTCTACGATCCGGCATCAAAGCGCGTGTTTACGTTTAACGGGCGCAGCCATAACTCGTCTGTGATTGACGCGAAAACCAACGCGGTGGTAGCCACCATTCCGCTGGGTGGCAAGCCGGAATTTGCAGCTGCAGATGGTAAGGGAACAGTTTTCGTAAATATCGAGGATAAGAGCGAGCTCACCAGTATCGATGCCAAAAATGCCAAAGTGCTGAAGACATGGTCGCTGGCGCCGTGCGAAGAGCCGTCTGGGTTGGCGATAGACCAGAAACATCGCCGGCTTTTTTCCGGATGCCACAACAAAATGATGGCTGTGACGAATGCGGATACAGGTAAAGTAATTGCCACTCCTGCCATTGGAGAAGGAGTGGATGCCAACGCTTTCGATCCTGGCACGGAACTGGCTTTCAGTTCCAACGGCGACGGCACGCTCACCGTGGTACATGAGGAGAAGCCTGAGAAATTCACGGTGCTGGAGAACGCGCCCACGCAGCGTTTCGCGCGCACCATGGCTCTGGACACAACGAACCATGATGTTTACCTGGTCACTGCCGAAATTGAAGAAGCTCCGCCGGCAAAAGAAGGCGAACGGCCGCGCAGAACCATGAAGCCGGGCTCATTTACTTTACTGGTAATGAGTCCCGGAACCACGTCGGCCGCCGCTCATTAATGCAGATAAGGCTCCGGGAGGGTATGGGCTTCGTCTTCGGCTTCCCAGTAAACGCTGAGCACCCACCAGCGCTTGCCGTCATTGAAGAGTTGAATGCTGTTGATGCCGCGCGCGAAAGGCCTGGCGTCGTCCCTGGCATGGCGGGATTCGTAGGTACTCCATACCTGAGCGATGTGGTCCCAGAGTTCCGTGCGATTGGCGACCGAATGTTCAAAAAAGCCTTCTTTGTCAAAAAACGCCTGGCCGCGAGTTGCGTACTCGTCCGGCGTAAGTACCCTGACTCCGAGAACGCCCTGGGGATTTTTCCCGCTCGGCATGAGTCTGGCTCCGGGGTAAAAGAGAGAACGGAAACGGTCCCAGTCGCGTTTGCCAGCGGGGCCGGAAATCACGTCGTACAGGGAAGCCAGCAGATGCTCCGGAGTATCCACATCAGAAGGACGCGCCGCAGGAGCAGGACTTGAAGCTGACTGCGAAGTGGTGGAGGCTGGTGATTGAGATTTGCTTTGCGCCGATGCAGCCAAACCACCGGCAATCAAAAAGGCAAGTAGAAACGAGCACAAGAAAGATCGATTCATGGCGACTAATGTAGCAGGCGGAAAGTTTTGCAGCCAATAGGAATGTTCCGGTTTCACGTCAGGCGGCTAGTGGACTGTGAACAAGAAAAGCAATTGTGAGACTCGTGGCCGATGCGCTGGGCGTAAGTTTATTTTTACTGTTGAGAGATGATTCAATTGTTCTATCCGGATGACACAGTTCAGCTTATTCAGGCCATGCCCGAACATGAGCTCCTGAGCGGTGCGGAAGGAAGAGTC
>DASUBD010000044.1:0-7048 GCA_035763445.1 Candidatus Angelobacter sp. | reverse complement strand
ATGGGAGGGAAGCGCTGGCAGAAGTTGCATCGCTTGATCTACCTGAGCGCCACAGCCGGCGTAGTGCATTTTATATGGCTCGTCAAAGCCGACGAGCGCAGGCCCATTGCCTACGGCTCTGTGTTGGCTGTGCTATTGCTCTTTCGCGCCGCAACCTGGCTATGGAATCGGTCACACACACAGCGCAAGATCCCGGTGATGGCTGCTGCGTTTTCCCGGCAACCCGCAAACCAGCCGGACGGCCGGGTGTAGCCGAATTGTCGTAATTGTCTCTCTCTTGTAACGTGTTGAAAAACCACCGCGTCGCGGAAACAAGTACTCAAATCGAGTGCCGGAGTGTGCACCACCGGGCTAAATTGCATCTTAATACGTAATGATCACGCAATCTTTGACTTGGGGTTGGGGAGCTTGCAGGTCACTGGTGGATTCGGAGAGGTGATAAATGACGCGCAGCAAGCTCGAGGATATTAATGTGGTGGAACTTCTGGACCGTGTGCTGGACAACGGTATAGTGGTTGATCCTTCCGCCCGCGTCTTTCTCATGGGGAATGAGTTGCGTGCAACAAAGAGACGGGTGATTGTTGAATCGGTGCGCACGCACGCGTCAGTCTGAGTTCGTGCCCGCAGCCGTCAATAAAAAAGCGCGCCAACAAGAGCGCGCTTTTCTGTATTCATGTGTAGCTTCTCTTACGGTTTGAAATCCATCTTGACCTGAGTTGTCTGATCAATCGGCTGCCCGTTCAGCATGGCCGGCTTGAATTTCCATTGCTTTACCGCGTCAAAAGCAGCATCCCGGAAAACTGGCTGGCCACTGATGAATTGCGGATTGCGCACCTTTCCATCCTTCCCCACTGTTACCTGAACAATCACCGATCCGCTGAGACGGCGGATGCGGGCGATGGGCGGATAAACAGGCGGAACTGTCTTGAGCACGTGCATCGGCTCCAACTCAGACTGGGCAACTGTGGGCGCATCGGATGACACCGGGCGTGCCAGGTTCGAGAGCGCATTCGACCCGCTGCTCATACTGAGAGTTGGACTGATCTGAACGTCCTGCGGAACCACAGCTGATGCAGACAGGCGTGACGGACCACCGGTCGCGATCGTCACCGGCGTAGGTGCGGGTTTCTCCGCCTTTTCCGCCTCCGCAGTCTTCTTTTCCTCAGCAGCGGCGATGTGCTCCGGTTTGTTTTCTTTCTTTTTGTTCTCGGCTGCGCTGGAGCCTGCGTGGTTCGTTTCAGCAGCAAAGCGCTGATTCGAAGGTGAACTTTCAGCTGAAGTAACAGCCGGAGTGGAAGGCACAGTTCCTGTGTTCTGGGCTTGCTGCGAGTTCGCAGGCGTCAATTGCGCTTGTTGTACCGGGACAACGGTGGATGGCTTGCGTTTCATGACGAAGAACACTGCAACGGCAGCGAGCGCGAGAACGGCAACCGCGCCCAGGATCATCTTGGAATTTGCACCCGATTTCTTGTCTTCGGCGGCAACAGAATCAAAGGTGCCGAAACTGGCCTTGATTTCTGGTTTCTGTTTTTCCTCCCGCTTAGGGAACGGGACTGGTGCTGCTGCCTCTGTCTTGATGGGTTCCACCTTCGCAACCGCTGGAGTACGAACCGCGGCGGCCGCTGATGCCGAACCCGAAGACTTGATTACGACCGGCGGAGGCAATTGTGTTGGGGCTGATGCAACGGGTTTTGGCATTGCCACCGAAGGCTCCGCCTGAATGCCTTCATCTTTTGCCCGGCGCTCCTTCTGCAGAAGCACAGAGATCTGATCGGCCATGGTCTTCAACACCGCAACGTGCGTGATGGTGAAGGCGTGCGCTGTGGGAGCAAAGCATGCCAGAACACCCACGACTTTGTTGTCATCGCGAATGGGCGTGACAACCATGGACCGGATTCCCAAAGCCCGGATAGCGGCCGTATCCACCCGGGTATCAGTTTCAGCGTCATCACAGCGGAGCTCTTTGCCCGTCTGGATGCAAAGTCCGGTAAAGCTGCCTTCCACACGCAGAACAGCGCCCACTTCCGGGGCAGCCGACCCGCTGCGCGCGCGGCAAACGATTTCATCGGCGTTGCCTTCGTTCAGAGCGATGGCGGTGCCCGATGCATTGGTGAAGGCCTGGGCACGTTGCGCGATTACGCCTAATTCATCACTCAGTGTCCGTAGCCTCGGTTTGGTTGTGTCAGTAGGTTGTGTTGCCATGGTTGCGCCGTCCTGCAAATCTTTTTTCTCCTTGAATCCCGCAGCACATTTTTAAATGCGCCACAAAACCTGATCACCCGCCTCACTGATGCGGACAGCTTCTATGCCTCCACGGCAGCAGAGTGTCCTTTTGTTTTTGAAGTGGCCCGGCGAAATCTACTGCTGTTACGGTTCCGCAGCCGGCGGGGGAAGTGGCGGCGGAACGAAGTTTATGTTTACGGCCAGACGCGCTTGGTCTTGTCGCCTGCAGCAGCCCCGTTTGTCTGTACGGCAACCGGACGTGCCGCTTCAGGGGTGGAACCGTTTCCGCCCTCCAGAATTCGTGCCGCTACCCGGAGAGCTTCGATTTCTGCCTGGAGCCCTGAAATCTGCGCCTGAAAGATCGCGATCTGGTTTTCCTTCTCCTTGATCGCGTCATAAATGTTGTTCATTGTGATAAGCCTCTCGCTCGCGAAATATATCAACGGCAGAACCATTGTCAACGTAACCGCTGGGACAATGGTTCAGTTCTTCACCCTAGTCGGATGTGTCGGTCGTGCAACGGGGGCATGGAACGAAAGTGTTTCGCGGTGGACAATGTGACGCAGAAACACGCTTGAAATCGGGTGAAAACAGGCACAAAAACCAGAATTGTTTGATCCCGCCGACAAGCCACGCAAACCGCATTGGTCGCAGCTGCTCAGGTTACCTTCGTAATCTGGAGGGCCTCCGGCGGAGGGCCAATGGAGTGGCGAACCAATTCCGAATTTTAATAAACACTCAAAATTTCTCCTGTAAAGGATTGTAAAGGGGAGTAGAATGCTCCAACCTCACGGCCTGCTCTTAAGAGGCAGGAGCGAGGGACAACGAAGGAGAACCCTCCCCATGAAGCGTTTGGCTCTTGTTTGTACCGTGGTGCTCTTGTCGAGTTTTGTTGCAATATCGGCAGCAGCACAAAGCGCAGCATCAGCGACCATCATCGGAACAGTGGCTGACCCTCAGGGCGCCGTTGTTCCAGGTGCAAAGGTCACGGCAACCAATGTAGACACTGGAGTGCCTCGGTCCGTGAACACAACAAGCACCGGCAATTATGTTCTTCCGAATCTCCCACCGGGCACCTACAACATCAAGGTTGAGGCCAAGGGATTTGCCGAGGCAAACAGCAAGAATCTGAAACTCAACGTCGGAGATCAACAAACCCTCAATTTCAATGTGGCGATTGCGGGATCGAGCCAAACCATAGAAGTGACTGCGGAAGCGCCACTCATTGAGACCACGAAAACAGACGTGTCAACCAGTGTGACTGATGTCGAAATGCAAAAGCTGCCAACTTTCGCGGCGACAACCGGAGGAGTAAACGATTATGCTTCTCTCGCATTAACAGCACCCGGGGTAAAGCAGGACACGAGCACACTGACGACCGATTTCATTGCGCCTGGGGCGATTAACAATCGTGCCAATCTTTACAATGTCGATGGCGCCAACATTACCGATCAACTCGTGTCCGGCCGTGATGGACTTGGGGCATCGGTGGATGAGATACAGGAATTCCAGGTCCTCACCAATAATTACAATGCCGAATACGGTCAAGCTGGCGGCCTAATCATCAATGCCGTGACCAAGTCCGGGACCAACCAGTTCCACGGTGACGCTCACATGTATTTCCGCGGTCGCAACCTTCAGGCATCGAGCCCTATTTACAATATCGGGTTTATTGATCCCGCCACAGGGCTGGTCGCGGATCCTCGTTGCCCGAACAATGGAATTAGCGGTGATATCTCCGGATGTCCACGCGCACCATTCCATCGCAAAGAAGGCGGTTTCACCATCGGCGGGCCGTTTGTCAAAGACAAGCTGTTCTTCTTCGGCAGCTACGAATTGAGCCGCCAGGCGGTGCCTCTCACATTGACCCCATCCGGCGGCAACATCACGTTGCAGGAACCTGTCAATAACCTGCTCTGGTCGGCCAAGCTGGATTACAAGCTTTCACCAAAGCACAGCATTAGTGCACGTTTTAACGTCGACCGGATCCTCCAGGACAACCTGATTGTGCAAACAAGCAATAACATTACGCCCGATGCTCTCACCTCCAATGTCGCACACGTGAGCACGATTAATGCTGGGATCGTTTCTTCCCTCACTCCCACCATCGTGAATGAAGCGCGGTTTGCGTTTGTACGCACTCTGACCAGCACCCCTGACAAAACCACGACTCCTGGAGCTATTCACACCAACACCGGAACAATTACGGGGGCTAATTTCTGCTGCCCGCAGGGTGGATTGAATAAGCGTTATCAATACATTGACAACTTGACCTGGACGCACGGCAATCACTCGTTTAAAACGGGTGGGACCGTGAGTTACTATCCCTGGTTCTCACTCTTCCCTCAGTTCCATTTCGGCCAGTACAGGGTCAATGTGGCTGATACAGCTGCCACGTCATTTACGTTCGGGTTCGGCCCCGGCCAGGTAGTATCCAAGGACAACATCTACGGGTTTTATTTCCAGGACACGTGGAAGATGTTTCGCAATTTCACGCTGAATTACGGCGTCCGCTATGACCTGGAAGCCGGTGCTTTCAAGGGTGGCAAAATCCATGGACCAAACGGCACGTGCTTCCAGGGAAATGGTCTCATTCCAGCCTGTTCGTCCGATTACAACAACTGGCAGCCCCGTCTCGGTTTCACCTACCAGCCGTGGAAGGCGACTCTGTTTAAGGCATCGTTTGCAGAAGTTACGATGCTCGCCTTCAACAACGTGGTTCTGGATTCCCTTAACTTCGACGGAACGACCCTGAACACGATCACGACCACCAATCCGGCCGTATTGGCGGCCTATCCCAACGCTCCTGATCCGGCGTTGCTGGCCTCGCTTGTGCCGCCGGGAAGCGATTTCTTCGGTCGCGTCAGGCCTATCTCACCTAACCTGAAGAACCCGGAGATCCACATGGTGAATGCCAGCATCCAGCACGAATTCGGCAAAAACCTGGTGGGTGAAATCCAATATATCGGTCAGATGGGTTCAGGACTCTTCGGCGAAAGGGACGTTAACGCCCCCGTTATCGCAGCGGATCCCGCCCATCCCGGCTTTTTCTATTTCCAGAACCAGGCGCCGGTAGATCCAGCATTGGGAATAACTGCGCGGCCAGACAACCGCTTCACTGCGATTCGCACCAATGAAAACTCGCGCACCTCGCAGTACCACGGAATGCTGGTGAGCGTGACCAAGAAGATGTCCAATCACTTCTCCCTCAATGGCAGCTACACCTGGTCCCATGCCATCACCTCGGGAGAGGATTTCTTCGGTCTTTCCGAGCCCGGAGATCCCACGAACATCAAAGCCGAGCGCGGTCCGGCGTTCAACGATGCCCGGCACGCCGTGAACTTGAGTGGCGTATTTGAAACCGGTCGCCTTAGTGACACTCACATTGTTCGCTTGTTCACGAATGACATCAGCTTCGGTGTGGTCGAGCAGCTACAGTCCGGCCGGCCGTATCCCTTCTCAACCGGTACCGGCGGCTTCGCCAATGCCATCTTCTTTGGCACGGGCAGCGAAACACAGCAGCGTCCGAACGTGTTGCCGGATGGCACCATTTCAACTGCCGGTATCGCATCCGCTGATGGAACCAACGCTCTGATTCTTAACGGCCCGTTCGCAAATACGTTTGCGGCACCGGGGGACGCCAGCGCGTTTGGTGCGGTCGCGGCCGATGACCCTAGCGCTGTCGTTGATTTCAAGCAACTTAACGGAAACATGACACGCGACGCCGGTCGCGGCAATGCGTTCTATCGTACGGATGCTTCCATCAAGAAAACGATTCGCATTCCGGGAGCAGAGAGGGTGCGGGTTGAACTGCAAGCTGACGTGCTCAACCTTTTTAATCACGCGAACTACCTGGGCTTCAACGCGTTTAACGTGTTGTCAGTCCTGCCTCTTGGTTCAGCTACCTGCACGAACTGCCTGCGTCCCAACGGAACCTACGCTGGCAACGCCGGACAAATCCTGCACCTGAGTGACATCACCCACGGGAGAATCAGCTCGAACCTGCTGGATCCTGCGTTCGGGGGAAAGGATCTCCTGCCAGGCCAGGGCCTGGGTGATCCTTCGACCGTGGATCAGTCACGTCTGTTCCAACTCTCATTCCACGTTCGCTTCTAAGCTTGGCAGCGTGGCAAAAACCAAAAGGCGGGCTTTTCGGCCCGCCTTCTTATTTAGTGGTGCTAAGGAGAGTGAATGCAGCTGCCTTTAGGAAAGCTATAAGGCTTTTTCCAGGCCCGAACTTCCGCCCGCAAATTGAGCAAAAGTATCGCGAGGCTCACTCGATCCATGGTCAACATCTGCATATTGGATTTGGACAGGGACGGTCTTGCTGCTGCCGGTGAGTTGTACCTCCTGAAAAACCTATGTCAGCGGATTCGCCTCAGCAACAGGGAAGTCATCATACCCTTCTCCCTGCTGTGAAATCCCGCCACTGAAGTTGATGTCGGAATGACGTTGTCTGCGCGCATCTTCTCGGCATCAGCACTCCTTGTGACTACGGTAAAACTAGAAATCTCAAGCTCGCGTTGAACGGGGATGTGAAGCCAGCAAATGAGATGCAATGCCAAAGCACTGCCAGGGAAGTCACGAAGCTTAAGCACTTGAAAACATTGGATCTGCGAAACAGGGCAAATTACCACAGTAATCACAGGGCAGTGTTCTTTAGTACAACATCCAGGGCGACCTTGGGTATGATTCACCTCGACTCCTCCTCCCCGGACTTGCGTGGTGAAAACTATGCAGGAGAACATGACGACTACCACTGCCGCTACCCCAACGGCTCCTCGCACTGACCGGCTGGAGCTGGTAAAAGAGCTTACGCGCGGAA
>DASUBD010000043.1:0-2946 GCA_035763445.1 Candidatus Angelobacter sp. | reverse complement strand
GGGAAAAAGCGGTGTAAAGAAAATCACACGCTTTGACACCTCGGACCTTCCGGTGCAGATTGCCGGTGAGATCTCGAGCGAAGACTTCAATGAGTTGGATTGGATCGAGGCGCGGGAGCGCAAGCATGTATCGCGGGCAGTACCGCTCGCCATCGCCGCGTCAACGGAGGCGTTGCGGGACGCCGGTCTTGAGCCTAATAGACTTTCACTCGACCAACAGCGCGAGATCGGGGTGGTACTTGGCAGTGGCGGCGGCGCCAACGATTTCACCGACCAGCAATACCATCTTTATTACCAGGGCAAGATCAAGCAGGTAAGCATCTTCACCATTCCCAGCGGGACCATGGGGACCATGTCCAGCGAAGTGAGCATGCGCTTTGGCTTCCGCGGCCTGAGCCATGTGGTCACCACCGGCTGCACTTCTTCCACAGACGCGATTGCGCATGCGTTGCGGCAGATTCAACTGGGCACGCAAGGGGCCATGCTGGTGGGAGGCGTGGATTCGCCGCTGGCGTGGGGCATTTTGAAAGCGTTCACGCTGATGAAAATCATGACGGAGAAGTGGAACCAGGAGCCCGAGCGCGCTTCGCGCCCGTTCAATGTCGATCGTGATGGGTTTGTGATTGCTGAAGGGGCGTGGATGTTTGTGCTGGAAGAATACGAACGTGCCCGCGCGCGCGGCGCGCAGATTTATGCAGAAATTGCAGGCTACGGCTCAACCTGCGAGGCATTCCACCGTGTGCGCCTGGTGGAGAACGGTGAGGAGCCGGCACGGGCAATCGGCCTGGCGATGAAAGAAGCCGGGATTTCCGCCAGCGACGTTCAGTACGTAAACCTGCACGGAACGGCCACGGAATTGAATGACCGCATTGAGACGCGCGCAATGAAGCTGGCTCTGGGCGATCAGGCGCACAAGGTACCGATGTCGGCGCTGAAATCCCAGATTGGACATCCCCAGGGCGCCTGTGGTGCAGCGGGCGTGGCCGCGACTTTGATTGCCATGCGGCACAAGCAGATTCCGCCCACCATCAATCTGGAAAAACCAGACCCGGCCTGCGATCTGGATTACGTGCCGGATGTGGGCCGCAAGGCCGAGATTGAACACGCAGTGTGTAATTGCATTGCGTTCGGGTCAAAAAATTCGGCGCTGGTGTTGAGAAATCTTGCGGAATAAAGGGAGGAAATTGGCCGCAACCACACACCATTCCGAGGCCGAACTCCAAGGCGTTTAAGTTTTTCACAAATGTCACGTGAGTGCCAAGGAACCTGCTGCACTTAACGTAAGTCGATTCAATCACATTAGACTTTCCGCTTGAGCTTGTACCGCGCTTCCGGTACAAGTTTCCATCCAGGGTTTTCCTGCCACTCAAGGCTCAGGTCGGCCCAATCAGGATTTTCGGCCAGAATGAGCTTCAATTTTTTCTCACGCCTCCAACCCTTGATTTCTTTCTCGCGCATCTTCGCACTTATGACCCTTGAATATTCTTCATAAAATACGAGCATGTCATAGACGTACTGCGCGGTGAAGCTGCTGGGGAAAATCTTCTCTTTGTGCTCAATTACGCGCCGAAAGAGGTCGTCAGTAAATCCTGTGTAGAGCCGGCGCGATTTATTCGACATCACGTAAACCCAATAACGTTTCACACGCGCGGGATTGTATTACTTGTGGCTGGCTGCAGCGGAGCCGGTTCCTCGGCCTCACGCGGGCACTGCATTAGACCCTTACGTTGTGAGGTTCAGCCTCGGAATGGTGTCTTCCAACGATAACTGTGATTAAGTTTGGGGAGTTTTCAGGACTTCTGGCGGCTCACGGTAAAATAGAAGTTTACTCATGGCGCAGGAAGAAGAGGTACTAGGAAAAGCATATGACAGCCGGCTGATGAAGCGGCTGGTCGGATACCTGCGTCCGTACTGGTGGCAGACCATAGTGGCGCTTTCTGCCATCCTGCTCAAGGTGGTGCTTGGACCGGACGTGATTGGGCCATTCCTCACGGCCACCGTCATTGATAAATATCTGGCGTTCGGCGAAGGCAGGCACTGGTTTATTGACCGCTGGCTCAGCCCGAATCCGTGGATCGGCGTCGGCCAGATTGCAGGAATTTATCTCTGTTCCCTGCTCTTCAATTTTGTCCTGGAGTTCCTGCAGACCTACCTGATGCAGTGGACCGGGCAGATGGTGATGTTCGATCTGCGCAGCCATATCTTCCGCCACCTGCAGCAGATGCACGTCGGATTCTTTGACAAAAACCCTGTAGGCCGACTGGTAACGCGCGTCACCACGGACGTGGACGCGCTGAATGAAATGTTCACCGCCGGGGTGGTTTCCATCTTTGAGGATGTGTTTGTCCTGGGCGGGATCATGTTTGTGATGCTGCGGATGAACTGGTGGCTGGCGCTGATCACATTTGCCGTGCTGCCGCTGATCTTCTGGGTGACCATGATTTTCCGCAAGTCGGTGCGGGAATCCTACCGGCGCATCCGCGTGGCCATTGCCCGGATCAATGCTTATCTGCAGGAACACGTCACCGGCATGGTGGTGCTGCAGCTCTTCAATCGCGAGCGGCGCGCATATAAGAAATTTGACCGCATCAATGCGCAGCACATGGAGGCTTTCAAGGACGCCATCTGGGCCTATGCCATCTACTATCCGTTGGTGGAATTTCTCTCCACCATTGCCATTGCTTCTGCGTTGTGGTTTGGCGGACTGAAGGTGTTCGTGGGGGCGGTCACACTGGGCACGATTACGGCGTTCATCCAATATGCACAGCGGTTCTTCCGGCCTATTCAGGACCTGAGCGAAAAGTACAACATTCTGCAATCGGCCATGGCTTCAGCCGAGCGGGTGTTCAAGCTGCTGGATACGCCGGTGGAGATTCTCTCTCCTGAGCAACCGGTGAAGGCCGAAGGCAAAGGCCGCATTGAGTTTGATCATGTGTGGTTTGCCTA
>DASUBD010000042.1:0-3083 GCA_035763445.1 Candidatus Angelobacter sp. | reverse complement strand
AAGACACTCCGGTCACGCATGAAGACATCCGACAGGGGTTCGGGGAACACGTTGCCCACATCGTGGAAGGCGTGACCAAAATCGACAAAATCGATTTTGCCAGCCGCGAAGAGCGGCAGGCGGAAAACGTACGCAAGATGGTCCTGGCCATGGTGGATGACATCCGCGTGGTTTTAATCAAGCTCGCAGACCGGTTGCACAACATGCGGACGTTGCAACATCTCCCGCTCGAACGCCGTCAGGCAGTCGCCCGGGAGACTTTGGAGATTTACGCTCCTATTGCGCATCGGCTTGGTATGGGCAAGGTTCGCGGAGAGCTTGAAGATCTTGCGTTTCGCTATGTAGATCCCATTGGTTATGAGCAGGTCCACTCGGCCGTGGAATCACGGCGCAAAGCAGGCGAGAAGTTTCTCTCTGACATTGTGAAGGTGTTGCAGAAGAAACTTAAGGAGAACGGCGTTGAGGCCCACGTGGAAAGCCGGATTAAGCGCCTCTACAGCATTCATCAGAAACTGCTGCGTCAGCGAATCACGGTAGACCAGGTCTATGATCTGCTTGCCGTGCGCATCATCACGCAATCAGTCAAAGATTGCTATACAGCGCTGGGCGCCATCCACCAGATGTGGAGGCCTGTGCCGGGCCGAATCAAAGATTTCATTGCCATGCCCCGTCCAAACCTGTACCAATCGCTGCACACCACGGTCATCACGGAGGATGGCCATCAGTTTGAGGTGCAGATTCGTACTGAAGAAATGCACCGGATGGCGGAAGAAGGCATTGCCGCGCACTGGAAGTACAAAGATGGAACTCCCGTAAGCGCCAGGGACGAGCAACGCCTCTCCTGGCTACGGCAGGTCGTGGAGTGGCAACAGGACGTAAAAGATCCGGGAGAATTCCTTTCCAGCCTTAAAGTCGATCTTTATCCGGAGGAGGTTTACACCTTTACGCCCATGGGCAAAGTGGTGATCCTGCCGCGAGATGCCAGTGCGGTGGATTTTGCTTATTCCATTCACACGGAAGTGGGCCACACTTGCGTCGGCGCTCGCGTGAACGGGCGCATCGTTCCTTTGCGGTACAAGCTGCGCAACGGGGATGTGGTGGAGATTATGACTCAGCCTGGGCATCATCCCAGCCGGGACTGGCTTAGCTTCGCCAAGTCGACGCGTGCCCGCAACAAGATCCGCCATTGGCTCAACATTCACCAGCGCGAGCGCGCCATTGAAATTGGCAAGAAGCTGCTGGAAAAGCAGGCCCGCAAATACCGCCTGGGGCTGAAGGATTTTGACGATAAAGAGCTGGACAAGATCGGAAAAGAATACGGGTTGGGTTCCGGCCAGGACCTGATGGCTGGTATTGGCTACGGCAAGTACTCGGCTCGACAGGTGCTGGCCAAACTATCACCCGGACTAACTGAGGAACCTCCAACAGAAGAGCCGAAAAACATCAGCACTCTGGGCACGGTGATGCGACGCGTCTTTGGCCAGAGCGCTGACAGCGGCGCCATCAAAGTAAAAGGCTACAATGATTTGCTGGTTTATCGCGCCCGATGCTGCAATCCCATCCGGGGAGAGGCGATTGTAGGTTACGTGACTCGCGGCAAAGGCGTGGCCGTTCACGCCGTGAGCTGTCCGAATGTCACCAATCTTATGTATGAAGCTGACCGGCGAATCGCGGTAGAGTGGGCGAAGCCCGCCATGATGAGACGGCAAGACGGCAAAGCCACTTACCCTGTAAAGCTCGCGGTTTTTTGTGACGACCGGGCAGGCATGCTGAAGCAGCTCACAGCCGTGATCAGTGATGACAACACAAATATCCGAAACATTGAAGCCCGCACCGCCGACAGTCAGGCCACCATCGACATTGTGATCGACATTGAAGACGTTAAGCACCTCGAACGAGTCGTCGGCGGCCTGCGAAAAATTCCTGGCATTCATGACGTGCAGCGCCTGAACAAGATTTGAGCGCAACAACCCTGATCTGTAACATTCCTGCTGGACTCCAGCAAAAGTCGCAAACCAAATTCTCACATGACTCTCTGATATCCTTTCTCGTCAAGAAAGCCACAGGAGGCATGGATGAGCTTTACCCGTGACGTAGTCTCTACTCCAAATGCGCCCAAAGCAATTGGTCCTTATTCCCAGGCCATCAAAGCCAATGGATTCGTGTTCATCTCCGGCCAGGTTGCATTTGATCCAGCCACTGGAAATCTCATTACCGGTGGCATTGAACAACAGACTGAGCAGGTACTCAAAAACCTCACCGCCATTCTTCAGGCCGCAGGAAGCAGCTGGGAAAAGGTGGTAAAGACCACCGTGTTTCTCAAAAATATGGGCGAATTCGGACAAATGAATGAAGTCTACGGAAAATTCTGCAAGGGAGCGCCCCCGGCTCGTTCTACGGTTGAAGTGGCGCGCCTGCCGCGAGATGTGGCAGTAGAGATCGACGTAATCGCGCTAACCTGACATTTCTGGAAATTTTTGCAGTACAAAGACATTCATCCATCTGCATTGAAAGGAGATGTCGATGCCTCGGAGTCGTTGTGCTCTTTTTCTGCTGTTTCTGCTCGCAGCCGTTGCTGCCCACGCGCAAAAAGCTGAAGTTTCATTGACCGTCGGGGGGCGCTGTCCCCCGACGGCAAAGGACCGGAGACTTGCGGCGAAGCTATCATCTGTCCGATTCCGCAAGGAACCATCGGTTCAGTTGCACTGGGACCGGGAGTGTCATGGCAGACATCTCTTGCCTATCGTCTGGCGAATTTCCGAGCCGCTGCACTTTACGTGGAACTACCTTTTGCTGGTTCCCCTTCGCGAACTGGACCTGGCTTTAGTCCTACCTTTTCGTCCTTTTTCTTTACGCCTTCAGCTCATCTGAAGTTCCTTCCGGGTAGCGCAGTATCGCCATTTGTCAGCGTCGGGGGCGGAGTTGCGCATTTCAGCTCTCTCGATTCCCGCGGCAATGCCGGAGTCCTGCAAGTTGGTGGAGGACTGGACTTCCGAACGCCGTTACGTGTGCTGGGAATTCGGGTTGAAGCGCGGGACTTCATCACCGGCCACTCTTCAGTGGCTCCTTTAGTAGACTTCACC
>DASUBD010000041.1:0-3529 GCA_035763445.1 Candidatus Angelobacter sp. | reverse complement strand
ATTGAGGATAGAGACTTCAATCTGGCTAAAGCAAAGATTACGGCGAGAAGTTTTGTTGTTGTATCGACGCAGGGTGAAGGTGACGAGGAAGCTCTGGAACAGGCGGTGCGGTCTGAAGCCGGTTACGTTGGTTTTGTGGCCAGCAGAACCAAGGCGCAAAAAGTCTTCGAGTATCTTCGCGGGAAGGGAATTCCTCAGGCAAAGCTTGATGCGGTTCGTGCGCCGGCCGGCCTGAACATTGGCGCGGGTGCTCCGGAGGAAATTGCCATCAGTATTCTGGCAGAGATCATTAAGGTGGGGGCCGGTACGCCGGAAGCGAAGGTTACGTCATCGAAGGCAGCCAAAGCTTCACCGATGCTTCCGGTCCTCAATACAGAAGCCAAAGACCCGATTTGCGGCATGACTGTAGATACAGGGAAAACGCGATACAAAACGCAACACGAAGGGAAGTGGTTTTATTTCTGTTGCGCTGGTTGCAAGGATGCCTTTGAGCAGCAGCCTGAGAAGTATGCCGTCTCCGCTAACCAATGAAGCAAACGGAGTTTAACGACGCAAATCAACCTGTTGCCTTCTGAGTTAATGCGCCAAGTTACGCCACGGTATTCGTTTCCGCCTGACATCCGACTCTGAAAAGTTACTGTAGGGATGCTGAGGTGCGAGAAAGAATGAAAGACAGCCACCCAGGCCTATCTACCCGCCTAGAAGATCTCACATCCGAACTTCGAGAGCTGGATCGCGAACTGAAATCCGACCACTCATCGCCCGATAAAGCGTTACTGCAGGCATTTCGTCAGACCATGGACGACGTGCGCCTTACGGCCTGGACTGCGAATGAATTGATGAACGCACGTGAGAGCCGGCAAAATCCCGAACCTTTTCTCTCGTTTCTGGCTTCAGAGCGCATGCGGCGGCTGAGCTACATGATCAAGGACTTATGTGCCGATATGGACACACAGGCATTCAGCTGGCAGAGCATAGGCATACAGGGATTGTCAGATTCTGTCCTCATGTTGCAAGCGCGCATTACCAGGCTGATTGCGCGCCATCGAAACGGGAATGCGGCCAGTTCGAAGCAACACGGCGGGCAGCGCTGCCTCACCGAGCCGGAATAATATTTTCTTAAGTAATTGATGTAATTATGTTTAGCACGAAGTCCCCCTTTTCTTTTGCGAATAACTAAAAAATTAGTTACTATTTGCTCCGACCCGCGTCTAAGTAAATAAGCAGCATTGCAAGGAGCCAGGGAATTGCCTCGGAAACAGTCGGCAACTTTAACGGAAGCGGAGCTTAGGCTGATGGAGGTCCTTTGGGAAAAAGGGCCAGCCTCAGTACACCAGCTTCTTGAGGCGCTGCCGGAAAAGCCGGCACTTGCGTATAACTCCGTACTGACCACCATCAGAATCCTGGAAAAGAAGGGATACGTTCAGCACGAGAAAGACGGCAGAGCCCACATTTACGCGCCGTTGGTCGGACGGGAAGAGGCTACCCGGTTTGAGATAAAAAACCTGGTCAACCGATTCTTCAAGAGTTCTCATGAGCTTCTGGTGCTGAATCTGCTGGAGGACAAGGGCATTGACAGCGCAGAACTCCAAAAAGTGAGGGAGTTGCTCGAATCACAAGGAGGGAAGGAGTAATGCCGTTTCCGTCTCTCCAAGCTTTTTCATCTGTTGCCTTTGAACGGCTGCTCTACTGCCTGGCAGAAGGCTCTATTCTGACGCTGGCTGTCGCGATTGGCCTGCGCTTTATTCCGCAAAAGAGCTCTCGTACAAAATTTGTGATCTGGTTTTCGGCCATGGTGGCCACAGCACTGCTGCCGCTGCTCGACCTGAAAGTAAGCGGAAAGGCGGGCGGGATGATTTCAGCGCAGGCAGTCATCACGATCCCGTTCACAGTCGCGTTCTATGTTTCGCTTGCGTGGCTGGCGTTGACTTGTGTTGGACTTTTGCGAGTGGCAATGGCAGTTTGGCAATTGCGCTGCTTGCGGAAGGATTGCGCCGAACTCAGGAACGAGCAGTTGGCGCCTGAGGTCCAGCAGATTATTTCCGAATTCAGAAAACACCGGCCGCTTTCCATCCTGATATCGCACCGCGTGCAAGTGCCGACGGCCGTTGGGCTCTTCAAATCGTCAGTAATTCTGCCGGCATGGATGGTAGAAGAAGCAGCTGCAGAAGAGCTGAAACACATAATCCTGCATGAGTTGGCGCACCTGCGGCGTCGCGACGACTGGACCAACCTGGTGCAGAAGATTGTGAAAGCGGTGTTGTTCTTCCATCCCGGCATCTGGTGGATGGAGCGAGAGCTTTCATTGCAGCGCGAGATGGCGTGTGATGACAATGTTCTTGAACACACAGACAGTCCCAGGACCTACGCCGAATGCCTGGCTCGCGTGGCGGAAAAAAGCTTTATGAGGAGACAGGTAGCACTGGCTCAGGCGGCCGTGAGCCGTATACGGCAGTTGTCTGTGAGGGTGGGGCGAATCCTGGATCCGAAACGCAGCGGAAGCACGCAGAGTTGGAAGCCGGCAGTTCCGGGTGTGATTGTGCTGGCGGTCATCAGTGGAGTTTCAGTTTCCTGTGCGCCTGATCTGGTGCGGGTTGGGAGTGAAACAAGAACTCTGGCGGCTGCAACAACAGCTCAAACAACGCCGCAGACAATTTCGCCTGTGCACGTGGTCAAGGCGAGCGCGCAAACTTCGACTGGTGCTGCGGAAGTCAGGGCATGGCCTGCAAAGATGAAAACGAGATCGGCTGAAGGGTCGACACCAAAGTCCCTTTATGTTCCCGCACGACATTTACAGCACGGCAGAGCAATACCTGCTCCAAAAGCGACGCAGGTTAAAGCCAGGCACGTGGAGCATCCCTCGGTGATCATGGCCGGATACACTCAGCCGAAAGAAAAAAGCAGTTTGGCTGAACAGCAAGCACAAAAGTTTGTGCTGGTGATTGAAACCAGACAAGTAGTAACGGCAGGAGCAGATGGCTGGCATCTTAGCGTCCAGCAATTGCGCTGGCTGGTTCCTGTAAACCAAGTGCAGAAATCCATTCCCAGCAAAACCTAATTGCCATTACGCGTTCATGGAACGTTGGGAATTTAACGAGTTTTTATAACTAATTTTTTAGTTGAAGGAAAAGGTGAGGACATGAAGATGTGGATGAGCAAGCAAAAACTGATGCTCACGAAGAACCGGATCGTCGCGGGCGCGCTGGCGATGGTGTTGGCGCTTGGAGTGGGCAGTTACGAAATCCTTAAACCCGCAGCAGCCAACGCAGCAACCCCAACGCCTGCTGCGCCTGCTTTGGATGACAACAGCGTAAATGCGTTGACAGCGCTGGACCACGCCATGGAAGCGCTGGCAGCGCACGTTACACCGGCTGTGGTGAACGTAGCGGTCACTTCAAAAAACCGCGGCCAGTCAATGCAAAGCCAGGGCCAGAGCCAGGGGCCGGATGATCAGGACCAAAACCAATTCCAGCAGTTCTTTGGGCCGTTTGGTTTCAATTTCCCGCAGATGCGGCGTGGTCCGCAGATT
>DASUBD010000040.1:0-16912 GCA_035763445.1 Candidatus Angelobacter sp. | reverse complement strand
CGCAGAACTGCGTTCGTTTCAGGACTGGTACATGCGCTACTACCTGAAGTCTGTGGCCGGGGTGGCTGAAGTGGCGCCACTTGGCGGTTTCGGGCAGCAGTACCAGGTCAATGTTGATCCCCGCCGTCTGCAGGGCTACGGCATCCCGCTCACCCGCGTTGTGGACGCTGTGCGAGGCGGAAACAGTGAGGTGGGCGGCCGCTTGCTCGAGTTTGGCGGCACTGAATACATGGTGCGTGGACGCGGCTACGCCAAATCATTGAGAGATTTTGAAAACATCGTTCTTTCGTCCGGCGAGACTGGCACACCAATTCGCGTCAGGGATGTTGGACAGGTGGTGCTCGGTCCCGACCTGCGCCGCGGCGTATCTGACCTTGACGGTAATGGCGAAGTTGTTTCTGGCATTGTCATCATGCGGCAGGGAGAGAATGCTTTGCAGGTCATTGATCGGGTCAAAGCGAAATTGCATGAGATTGAGCCCGGTTTGCCGCCCGGAGTGGAAATCCTCCCCATCTATGACCGCTCAGACCTGATCCGGCGTTCCATCTCCAACTTGCGATCCACTCTCATAGAGGTGCTGTTCATTGTCGCTCTGGTGGTGCTTTTGTTCCTCCGGCATGTGCCCAGCGCGATCATCCCGCTGATTACCATTCCTGTTTCCGTTCTGCTCTCGTTCATCCCATTCCATATGCTGGGAATGACCGCAAATATCATGTCGCTCGGCGGGATCGCCATTGCCATAGGAGTGCTGGTAGACGCGTCCATCGTGGTGGTGGAGCAAACGCACAAGAAGCTGGAACAGTGGGAGCGCAGCGATCGCCGTGAAGATTATCGTGACGTGATCCTGGGCGCCGTGAAGCAGGTAGCTGCTCCCAGCTTCTTTGCTCTTCTCGTGATCGCGGTGTCATTCCTCCCGGTGCTCACATTGGAGGCTCAGGAAGGCCGCCTGTTCCGGCCGCTCGCCTATACCAAGTCGCTGGCCATTCTCATCGCCGCCATCCTGGCCATTACTCTGGATCCGGCATTGCGAATGCTGTTTACCCGACGCAGGAAGTTCCGCTTTCAACCGGCCTGGCTGTGCCGTGCCACAAACGCTATCGCGGTAGGCGCCATTCATCCCGAAGAGAAGCATTTCATCAGCCGCTTCTTAATTCGTATTTATCAGCCCGTTGCAAAATGGTCGTTGCGCTGGCATTGGGCCGTACTTGGCGGAGCCCTGCTGCTGGTGATGGTTACCGTGCCGGTATTTCAAAAACTTGGTTCGGAGTTCATGCCGCCGCTGGAAGAGGGCTCCATCCTTTATATGCCTTCCACGGCTCCCGGCATCTCGCTCACAGAGGCGCAAAGGTTGCTGCAGATAACCGACCTGGTCATCAAGCAGTTCCCCGAAGTAGACCGCGTGCTCGGCAAGGCAGGAAGGGCGGAAACTGCCACCGATCCGGCGCCTCTCTCCATGCTGGAAACCGTCATTATTCTGAAACCCTCTTCCCAGTGGCGAAAGGTGGACACATGGTATTCATCATGGGCGCCACAATGGGCCTGGCCCATGTTCTCCCACGTAACCCCTGACCATATTTCCCAGGAAGAACTCATCAGTCAGATGAATGCAGCCCTGAAAGTCCCCGGCTTGGTCAACGCCTGGACCATGCCGGTGAAGGGCCGGACAGATATGCTGACCACCGGAATGCGCACGCCGGTAGGCCTGAAGATTTCAGGAGCCGATGTTCTGGAGATCGAGAGGATCGGCCTGCAGGCCGAAACTCTGCTCAGCTCGGTAAACGCGACGCGTAGTGTCTTTGCCGAGCGGACGGGTGGCGGTTATTTCCTGGACTTCGACTGGAATCGTGACGAGCTCGCGCGTTATGGGCTGAGCGTCGAAGAAGTACAAAGCGTCATCCAGAACGCCATCGGAGGTGAAAACGTCACCACCGTGATCCAGGGACGGGAACGATACCCGGTCAACGTTCGATACATGCGCGACTTCCGCACGGATTTGAACGCACTCGGGCACATCCTGGTAACCGATTCCTCAGGCCAGCGGCAGGTTCCTCTGGCCCAGTTGGCCAGCATCAAGCCGGCGAGCGGTCCCGCCATGTTGCGCAATGAAAATGGCTTGTTGACCGGTTACGTGTACGTGGACATTGCAGGACGAGATCCCAACGGTTACGTTGAGGAAGCGAGCCACTTGCTGAGAAACAAGTTAAACCTGCCGTCGGGTTATTCAGTTTCCTGGAGTGGCCAGTATGAGGCAATGCAACGAGTCAAGCAGCGTCTCAATTCAGTGGTGCCGCTCACGCTGGCATTGATTTTGCTGCTGCTGTTTGCGAATACGCGTTCCCTTACCAGGACTCTCATTGTGGTGCTGGCGGTTCCCTTCTCCGCGATTGGCGCCATCTGGCTGCTTTATTTTCTTGGTTACAACATGAGCGTGGGAGTCTGGGTCGGATTGATTGCATTACTTGGCGTGGATGCTGAGACCGGTGTTTTCATGCTCCTCTATCTGGATCTGGCCTATGAACAGGCGAAACTTGAAGGACGGCTGCGAACTCTGCCAGAGTTGCAGGAAGCCATTCTTCAGGGAGCGGTCAAGCGCCTGAGGCCCAAGTTCATGACCATGGCAGCGGCATTTCTTGGCTTGCTCCCCATCATGTGGTCGACGGGCGCCGGAGCCGACGTGATGAAACGGATTGCCGCACCCATGATCGGGGGAATCGTCACCTCATTCCTGCTGGAACTGGTGGTCTATCCTGCAATCTATCAGATCTGGAAGTGGAACTTTGAATTGAAACGCCAGCTCTCTCCGGCACTTAAACTGGTTCCGATGCCGGAAGGAACACCTGTCGAAACCAACTTCTCATGAGAAGGAATCAACGGCCGGCGCTACTCTTTTGGTGTCCGCTTCCAAATTGTTAAATCGGGGTCGTTCGTACGCACTCGATGTGCCGATGGTAAGCAGTATGTTCCGAGCAGATGTAACCCCAGTGCGTACCAAAAATTTGGCCCCGAGCCGGATCACTCCGGCCCAGGGCCTGATTATTCAGATCACAACGAAGCCGCACTACTATCGCAATCTATGTTTTAGTCTTCTCCGTCCTCGGAGTCGCTCAGGGCGTTGACGGTGCCCTGGATTCCACTATATGAGCTGCCCCAGATGATGGTGTTGCCCACCACTCCGGACTGACCCCAGATAATGGAATTGCCCCAGATAATGGTGTCGCTCAGGACTGAATTGGATCCCCACACAATGGAGTTGCCCCAGATAATGGAGCTGCCCCAGGTAATGCTACTCCCGTAAGGAACCGCGCTGCTCATGTTGAGAGTGGCTTGACCGGTGGAGGGGTTATAAACAGCCGTCGGTGACGCGGCGCTGCCGGAAGCAACGTCAGTGTTTTGCAGTGCAGCATACACATCCAGATAGCCGGCGCCAATGGTGAAGATATCGTATTGTGAAAAGTAGCTGCGCCCCCAGAAGTCATATCCCCAACTGCCCTGCGGGTAGCCCTTCCACGCGGTTTTCATCATGCGCGCCTTGATGGTATCGGGCGTGAGCGTGGGATATTTCTGCAGCATTAATGCGGCTGCTCCCGCAACTACCGGAGTGGCCATGCTGGTTCCGCTCAAACGCGTGTACTTGTTGCTTGCGCCGGTATTGCAGATGTTGACTCCCAGAGTCGAAGTGCTGCAAACGGTTACAGGGCTGACCGTCAGACTCGAATTATTTACTGCCAGATAACTGGACGGCGCAAACAACGAAACAATGCGGTTGCCGGGCGCCACCAGGTCTGGCTTAACCACGTGATCCAGCAGCGTGGGACCTTTGGAACTATAGCTGGCAACATAATCGTCGAGGCGCGTCGAAGTACCATTTGTCTTCGTCGCTCCCACGGTGATCACCAGAGGATCATTCCCTGGGGATTGGATGGTGGCATATCCCTCAGTGCCCTGACTGTTATCGCGACCGTCGTTGCCTGCCGCGACCACGACAACAATTCCCGCCTTCCATGCCGCTTCAACCTCCTGGCAAAGAGGGTCCTGGCTGGCCGACTCAAAAACGGGCCGCCCCAAAGATAAGTTGATAATGCGAATGTTATAAGTGCTCTTCAACTGGATCGCGCGCTGAATGGCGGCAATCACCTGGCTGTCAGTGCCCGCTCCGTTTTTATCCAGAACGCGAAGATTAATGATGTTGGCGTTCGGCGCCAGCCCGGCATACTGTTGCGGGTAGCCGGTGGCGGAGTCTCGCCCGTTTCCGGCAAGAATGCCCGCCACGTGTGTTCCGTGTCCATAAAGATCAGTGGTTGCAGTATCACCGGGAACAAAACTTTCACTGTACACAATGCGGCTGGCCGTCCCGCTTGCGTTCTGCAAATCATCATGCGGGTAAACACCGCTATCGATCACAGCAATGCCGATGCCGGAACCATCCAGCGCGTACTGCTGCCGGACCACATTGTCCATCACTGCCGGAATCTCATCATCCCAGGCTGCTTTGTTGACACGATCGGGGCTGACGTAGGCCACATCAGAATGGTTTTCCAAAAAGGCGAGCATCTTCAGTGGGATGCGATATGCCGCTCCGTTGAGTTGCTGGAAGGCGGACTTCAGCTTGCCTCCTTGAGATGCGATCATTGCAAAATGGCGTGCCTGCGGCTTCTCTTTGAACTGAATGATTACATCCACTGTCCCGTCCGGATTTACGGGATAACCGGCCAGGTCGGCCGCGAGTTTTGTCGCGGGATAAACCGGCGCAGCCTGCAGAGTGGACATCGTAAACAAGAGCAGCAACAGGGTCATGATCAGGTGAGCCAAAGCGAACGTGTGGGTCCTTAGTCCGCGTCGGCTCAACCTGCGTGTGTTTACAAACGTCATAATTCCTTCTCCGTCGAACAAGTACTTACGAACCCCAGATTGCTGAGGCCAGAACCGGGTACAAGGGCTTAACCAGTGGCGTGCACCGGCTCAAAATGGCAATGGCAAAAGCGACCATGCCGACCGCAAATAAAACTTGTCTTGTGCTACGAGCCATCTTTGTCTCTCCCGTGGGTGATCTTGCTCTACGGAATGGAAGAATTGCACGTAAGCGGCCAGAGCCCCGTCGACTAAGTGCAGCATTTTCAGCAGATTAGTCTGGGAAATTATCCTGGCTCTGTGACAGCCGTGTCACCGCGCAGTACTGCCATGGCAAGCCCCAGATTGCAAGTAGATGATTTGTAAGGTGGTTATAAGCATGCGTCAGGTATGTCACAGCGTTTTGTCGACTACCTTCTACAACTGCCTGGGAAAGAAACTAAGCGTCGGGTCCAACTACATGGAAACAGGACTCTCTAACACGGCTGCTCCAGAAGCAAAAGGAATTGGCAGCGCGGCAATCAATTGCCTTGTGAAGGGATGCCGGGGATGGAAGAAGATTTCTCCTGGGGTATTGCATTCAACAATGGCGCCTTCATGTAACAACGCCACGCGGTGACACAAGGAATACACTGACAACAGGTCGTGGGAGATAAAAAGAGTAGCCATTCCCAGACGTTTGTTCAACTCGGCAAACAGAGCAAGTATTTCTGACTGGGTAATGGCGTCGAGGGCGCTGGTAGGCTCATCCGCAATCAGCAGGCGTGGACTATGAAGTATTGCCATGGCTATCAACACTCGCTGCGCCTGCCCGATGCTGATCTCGGATGGGTAACGCCGCAGAAACTCCCTGGTTGCGGGCAAGCTGACTGCATCGAGCGCGCTGCTGATTGCCTGTTTTCCTGATTCCTTTTCTGCGCTGTGAAGCTTCCAGGCTTCGTTCAACTGGGTGCTCAGGCGTAGCGCGGGATTGAGTGATGAAAGAGGACTTTGCGGAACAAGCGCGATTTCTTTGCCGCGCATCTTCATCCATTCGCGCTCACTCTTCGCCAGCAGTTCACGTCCGTTCCACAGGATTGAACCTGATGCCTGCCCGCCCTTGTAGCCAAGAAGGCCCAGAAGAGCGAACGCCAGAGAGCTTTTGCCACAGCCGCTATGGCCAACCAGCCCAAGAATCTCTCCGCGCTCCATGCTGAAGGTCATTTCGCGCAGCACGGAGTGCTGGCCATACGCCACATTCAAGTTAACCGAAAGGAGTTCCTGATTGTTCATCGCCGCGCCAGCATGAGGCTTTCAATATTCCAGTACGCCTGGGGACGGAACGGACTGGGCTGAGCGTTCTTTACCTGGGGTGAGATTGCAACCAGCGAATCCTTGTTGACCAGGTAAATCACTGGTGCCTGCTCCAGGGCAATCTTCTGCACCTGGTCCCAGGCGGCCTTTCTCTTGTGCAGATCCAGCGTGGAGGCTTGAATCCGCATTTGCTTATCGATCTCAGCTTCCCATGGTGTGGCCGGCGTTTTCTCCTTCGGGTTCCAGATATGGTCTTCCCCGGAGCTGAGCCACATTGTCATCTGCGAGCTGGGATCCAGATCACCATTCACCGTGCCCAGAAGACAGGCTTCATAGTTGAAAGTTTGCGTCATGCGTTCCAGCAGCGAGTTGAAATCCAGTGTGACCACATTGACGTTGATTCCAATTTTCTTCAGGTCCTGCTGGATCATGGTGGCCATCTGCTCGCGGGAACGGTTCCCTGCATTGGTCACGATGGAAAATTCCACAGGATTGCCGCTTTTGTCCCGCAGTTGCTGGTTTTCAAGGCGGAAACCATCCGATTGAAGACGCCGCAATGCCCCGGCCGCGTCATAAGCGTCCGGCCGCAGACTTGCGTTGAACCAGAATTTGTTGCTTTGCGGCACGTTGCCAATGGCTGGTACTGCATGGCCACGAAAGACAAGCCGCGCAACGTCTTCGCGGTTGATGGCGGCTGAAACCGCGCGCCGGAAAGCCGCAGACGTGAACCATTGTTTCTTATAGGCCGGGATAGGGGCGGAAGGCACCTGGTTGAACCACATCTCTTCTGCATCGGTCGAAGGACCGGCATCGCGCACGAAAGAGGCGTTCACACTTGATAGCTTTTCGTAGATGGCGGGTGAAACCGTGTTGATCAGGTCAATCTCGCCGCGCTGATATCTCATGGCCTCAATGTCTGGATTTTGCTCTACGTCAAGGCGAATTGAATCAAGGTAGGGCAACTGCCGTCCCTGAACGTCTTTCTTCCAATAATTCGGATTTCGCTTCAGCAGAACAAATGCTCCCGCCTTATGCTCAGCGACAAAGAATGGCCCTAGCGCTGCCATTTCCTTTTGCGGGCTGGCGGAAGAGATGATGGGCACACCGTCAAAGAGACTAATTAGGTTCGCCACGGGCGCAGGAAATGTTAATTCGATCGAGGTAGGAGAAAGGACGCGCGTCACCAGCTTGCCTTCGCCGGAACGAAACGCATCACTCGTGGCTGAATGCACCGAAGGGTCCAGTAACTGCTGCATAGTGTACGCGACGTCAGCGGCTGAAAACGGTGTTCCGTCTGAATAGCGCACATCGGGGCGAAGCTTCAAGCGGATCGATTTTCCTCCATCCAGCACCTTCCATGAGGTGGCGAGTTCCGGTTCCGGCTGCTGCGTGAGCCTGTTCACCCGCAGAAGAAATCCCGCCGTCAGGTAACGGACAGTTTCTGAGGCGTCATCATTCACCAGGAGCGGGTTGAAAGTCTTGGGATCAGAACGCAGACAAAAACGCAATTCCCCGCCATTCTGGGCGAATACGGCGGAGCTGCAGAGCAGCACCAGTGAGACGAGAAGTCCCTTGGCTCTCACGCGTGTACCTCCTGTTTACTGAGCAATACCTGGAAGGCGCCAATTACCACGATAAGTACTACAAGAGGCGCAAGCCGCCAAGGTTCCGGACGTAACATGACCAAGTCCTGAAGCTCGCAGACCAGCCCGCCCAGTGATGGCAGAGGTTCAGAAACTCCCAGTCCTAACGCTCCGAGATTGGCTTCCGCGATAATGAAGACCGGAATGGACAGGAAAAACTGTGCTGCCAGCGCCGGACGCAGGCTGGGCAGAAGATGCACTCGAATCAGCCTGAGGCCGCCGCATCCGCGTGCTCGCGCGCCCCATACGAAATCTGATTGCAGCACCTGTTTGGCTCCGGCGCAGATCACGCGTGCCGCAGGCGCCCAGCCCAAGACCCCCAGCAGCGCAAAGGTTATGATCACCGAGGTCATGGGAGACAAGTTCAAAGGCAGGACTGCGCGCACAGTGATCAAAAGGAAGAGCCATGGCAGCGCTAGAAACAGGTCGGTCGCTCCCATGACAATTCTTTCCACCCATCCGCCGCAAAACCCGGCGACTCCTCCCACGGCGGCAGCAAGGATCGTGCTCAAAAGAGCCGCTAGAGGAGCCAGAAAAAGAGATACCCGCATTCCGTAAACCAGGCGGGCAAAGCGGTCGCGTCCCAACTCGTCAGTCCCAAGTGGATGCTGCAGAGAAGGCCCGGCCTGGGCTTCGTCACGGAACTGCTGCTCGTAACCGGCCGGCGCAATGTAACGCGCAAACACAGAAGCCAGTGCCGTGCTGAGCAGCACTGCCAGTGCGATCTTGTGCAGTATCTTCATGCGGCTGCCCGTCCCACCACTCGGCGAAGCTCGTCGCAGCACATGATGGCGCCAATGGTCAGGCAGCTCACAACCAGCGTCAGGTTCACAAGCAATGGCAGATCACGTGACTGCGCCGCCGTCCAGGCAAGCTGTCCTATGCCGTGAAGGTCACAGAAAACTTCAACCGGCAGCAAAGCTCCAAGCCCCATGCTGATGGAGACCCCAACCAGTGCAATCAGTTGCGGGATGGCAATAGGAACAACGTGCCAGCTCAGAAGCCGCCATGGTCCCACGCCTTTCGCGCGCGCCACCACAATGTGCGGCATTTCAAGGCATTCTTCTATCAGGTTTCGCGTGTAGCGGTAGATCTTGGGAAAGATCAGCAGACCAACCGCAAGAACCGGCGGCCATCTCATCATGAGAAACACAAGGGCCAATACCGCAGCCGGTGTGGAGATCAGCGCTCCGCCACTGGAATCAGCGGCCATCACCAACCAGCGAGACTTCACCCGGAACGCGCCGACGGCCAGGGCAAGGCCAAAGCTCCACGCCAACAGCAAAGCAAAGCCCAGACTCCGAAGTGAAACCGGAAGCCGGTCGCGCAAGAGATCACGAACTGGCTGGTTCAGTGACTGCGATCTTCCCAGATTGCCGTGCAACAATCCATTCAAGTAATGGAGGTAGAATCGCGGAACATTGCCATCTGCCAGCCGCGCCTGCCGGATTGCCTGAATGCTCTCGCTGGACAAGCCGGGAGTCAACTCCTGCTCATCAGAAGAAAAGCCCGGCGCAACCCTCACCAGAGTTGCTCCAGCCAGGCCCGCAACCAGCACCAGGACGACAAAGCGCAACAACGCTAATGACAGAGACCTGAGCATCAGACTGCCGGTCCATCAGAAGAAATCGCGGCAAGTTGCTGATCTTTGCGACGGTGGTGTTCCTGTTTTTGCGCATACATACGCCGATCTGCTTCTGCCAGGAGTTGTTCCGGATCCACACTGTCAACCGACGAGATAGCAAAACCAACACTGAGAGAGAGCCATTCCACGCCGCAGGCTTCCCTGCCCGCATGGTGCGCCAACTGGCTGAGGCGGACTCCTCGACCTTCCGCCGCCTTGGCGCTCAATCCCGGAGCAACAATGACAAACTCATCCCCGCCCATGCGCGCCACATAGTCATACTCGCGGCATGATTCCTGCAGGATCTTGCCGAACAATTTCAAAGTCCTGTTCCCTTCCAGGTGCCCGAACTGATCGTTGATCTTCTTGAATCCGTTCAGGTCGCATACCATGACCGTGACTGTGGTTTTCAGCCTGCGAGAGCGAGCTAGCTCGCGGTCAAGATGCATGAACAAGGAGCGCGCATTGGGCAGACCGGTGAGGTAATCAGTGGTGGCTGAATTTTCCGCTTCCTGAAATGCGAGCGCGTTCTCTATGGCAAGTCCAACTCGGGAATTAAGCGCCATCAGAATGCGCAGGTGATCTGAGGTGTACGCGTCGGTTGCGGCGTGATACAGCGTCAGCACACCCACTACATCATCCGAACCTTCCAGAGGCACAGATAGAGCAGAGTAAAGGGAATTGTTGTCCGGCCCATTAAAATAGCCGGGTTCCATCGTGGGATTTCCGTTCACTATGGGCTTGCGATTGTGAGCCACCCATCCTGACAGACCCACACTCAATGGGATACGCAATGATGCGAATACCGGAAAGTTCTGGCCGGAAGCAAATGCCGGGACCAGGCAGTCGTCGCGCAAAACGTAAACGGCAATGGCATCGAAAGGCACCAGCCGCTTCAGCTGCTCGCCCAATCGCGAGAGAATTTCACTCAGGCTGAGTGAATTGCCCAGGTCATGACTCAGTTCCAGCAGCGTTTGCGCTTCCCGACGTGCCGCAGCAATTGAGGAGAGGAAAGCAACGCCGTTGCCGGAATCCGATTCTCGAGCTGGCTCGAGCCCGCTGGCCGGAGCGTCACCGCGCTGGACTTTCAACTCTGTAGACAATTTCTGGTGCTCACAGCGCGCCGACTGCGAGCGCACAATCTGTTCCAGCTCCTGATAGTGTTCCTGCAAGAGCTCGACAACCTTCGGGTCATAGGCCATGCCTGACTCCTCCGCTACTCTGCGCATGGCTTCATCCAGAGGAACGGCTTTGCGGTACTGCCGGTCTGTTGCCAGAGCATCCAGGCAATCCACTGCGGAAAGAATCCTGGCGCCCAGCGGGATTTGCTCCCCCGCCAAACCATCCGGGTAACCCCGCCCGTCCCAGCGCTCGTGGTGAGCGCGCACGATGGGAGCGACAGGATAAGGGAACTTCACTCGCTCCAGGATTTCTGATCCCACGATCGGGTGGATCTTCATCTTTTCAAATTCTTCCGGAGTGAGACGGCCCGGCTTGGAAATAATGTGTTCGGGAACGGCCAGCTTGCCGATATCGTGCAGCAGCGCAGCGGCGCGCAGGGCATCCAGTTCATCTTTTTTCAGATTCAGTTTTTTTCCTACTTCAATCGCGTAAATGCGCACTCGCTCCAGATGATCATGCGTAGTCTGATCCTTGGCTTCAATGGCCAATGCCAGCGCTTCAATGGTTCGCAGATGGAGCTCAGCCATCTCAGAGACGTGCTTCTTTTCATCCTGCAGCTTGGTAACGTAAAGACGATAAGAACGATAAATGACGAACATGGTGGGCAGGGCCAGCAAGGTCGATTCCCAGCCAATATGCTCATTGGCCCAGCGTACCATCGCCGCGATGGCTCCTCCTGCGAGGTAATAGGGTAGAGACCAGAAATAACACTCGCCCCAGACACTGCGCATGGTCTTATGTTCCGTTAAACAGATGATGGCTGCCACGGGCAAGGTATTGGCCAGAAAGTACACGCAGGCAGAAAACATCAACAGGAGCGCATAGTTGTGTTGCAGCTTTGACAAAGGCCCATGGTAGGCGATGTATGCCATCCAAACGGCCACGGTAGAGTTGGCAACATTAAAGATGATGTGATGCGGTCTTGACCAGCGGCCCTCACCGATATAGCACTGCGCCAGAGTCGCCGTAGCGCCCAGCAGGAGCGTTTCTCCCAAAGAGAGCTCGGCTACTCCAATGAGTATAAAAAGAAAAGTGACAGAAATTGATCCGGTAATTCCAGGCAGGGCTACTTTCAGTCGTGACGCCAGTATCGCAGTAAGAAGATAAGCACAGAACTTTGACAGGTCTGCCGGTGCCCAGGTAAGGGCGCCATGGATTGATACCCCCAGACCCAGACAAAACATGATGGCGAGGAAGAGCTTGGCTGACCTCGACACGCTACCTTCTCCTTTCAGACTTTCACTGGAGTGAGTAAGGCAACTCTGGTGCCAAACTTAAAGAAGCCGGCCTTCCCATCTTCTCCGAGTAGCTTCAGTTACTTACGGAAAAGCACGCATGAATGTGCATTCATTCATAATGTCACCTGTGACAGCCATGTCACACCCGGAATTTCCAGGACCAGTCCTTGTCACATGGCATAACTTAAGTAATCAGGCCCTTCCATATCACAAGTTGCGCGTTGAACCGCGTTAGATCATCATCTGCATGTACGGAAGTACCTGTACTTCCAATGATCGGTCGAGCGGGTAAGGAAGAAGAGTGAATAACCTGCTTCAAAATTCCGGCGCGGTGTCGAATTATATTGTGCGCAGCGAAGCACTCCGCAGAATTTTCAACCTGGCGGAGCAGGTGGCGAAGCACCCGGCAGCTGTCTTAATTGTTGGAGAGACCGGCACGGGCAAGGAAATGCTGGCGCGCTGCATCCATAAGCATTCACTCAGGTGTCACAAGCCCTGGGTGGATGTGAATTGTGCTGCCCTGCCTGAACACTTGATAGAAAGTGAGCTTTTCGGCTATGAAAAGGGCGCCTTCAGTGGAGCGGAGACCCATAAGCCCGGCTTGTTTGAACTTGCTGACGGGGGCACGCTATTTCTCGACGAGATCGGCGATCTGGACCCCAAGGTACAAGTGAAACTTTTGCGCGTGCTGGATGGAGTGCCGTATTTCCGGCTGGGCGGGACCAGGAAAGTGACGGTCGACGTACGCATCGTAGCCGCCACCAACCAGGATCTTGAACGCCTTGTGGCAGCCGGCAAATTCCGGGGCGATCTGTATCACCGCCTGGCGCAATTCCGGATGGATATTCCTCCGTTGCGCGACAGACCCGACGATCTTCTCGCCATCGCGGAACACGTTCTGCAGGAACATTATCCGGAATCTCAATTTAGCAGCGACGCGGTCGCAGCCATGCTCGCTTATGATTGGCCGGGGAACATACGGGAATTGCGCAATTGCGTATTCCGTGCCGTGATGCTGGCAAAGAATGCCGATCGTGAAATAACGGCCGCAGATCTCAAACTGCCGCAGGCCAAAAGAACCTCGCGGTCCGTTGACAGCACTCTCATTGATGGATATGGCCAATTCGAGCGCCAGAAGATCCTGGACACCCTGGAACAGTGCGGCGGCAATCAGGGCAAGGCAGCTCAAGCCCTGGGAATATCACGCCGAACCCTGCTTCGCAAGTTGAAGATGTATCGCGAGGAAGGCAACGAAACCAGGCTTGGAACTCTTTGTCTGCAGCAGCAGCGTTATTATCGGGCCAAGGTGAAGACACCGGTCACAGTTATCCATGAAGGCGGATATGCCGCAGGGACCCTGCTGAATCTAAGCCTGGGAGGAGCGGCGGTTTCCACTGACGCGGTGATCAAGTTTGGTTCGGTCGTGAGAATTCGCTTCCATCTTCCCGAAAGTGAGCGCCAGACCGAATTGTGCGGAAGCGTAGCATGGTCAAATTATGACGGCGATCATGGAATCCAGTTCAACGACCTGCAGCCCCATGATCGCGCAATCCTCGAGCAGTGGCTGCACACTGAGATGAAAAAGGAAGGCTGGCACAGCGATTGCGTCAACTAGAGCACTGCCGGCGCCTTTCCCAACCATCCTGAGATTACTTAAGCTGACAGAATTAACCAGACGTTGACGTGCGTGTGGATCTCTGCACGAAGAGCAGAGGATGCCGAGGAATTGGATTGCTGCGGTTTGTTGATCAGGCAGGCTTGGCTCTTAAGAGAGCCCACAAACGATCTGAGATGGCACGCCGGCCACTTGTTTTTGGCGTTGAGGAGTGAAATCTTCCATTCGATCCGAATCAACCCTCGCCACATCCTGTAGCCGCGCAGCAATATCCTGCTGAAAATCCTGTAATAGACGGAGATCTTTTTCGGTAAAGGCGTCCGGTCGGGTGCTGTAGAGTGCAACCAGTCCCGCCAGTTCATTCCCATCTCCAACGGGCGCAACCATAGCCGATCGTAGCGGAGTGCCTGAACCGGTATCCACCGCTGGATTGGCATTGCAGATGGCGCGGTGAGTAAGCACCACCCATCCCAGCAGCCCTTGTCCGGAGCAGGTCTTCAGATTCAGCAGTTGGCCTGAATCCTCTCCAAACGCAAAGCACGGCACAATGGCGTCGCCGTTCATCCGGAATACCGCAAATGAATCAAAGACAATGTGCCGCCGCAAGCGCATGGCGACAGACGAGTAAAACTCTGCCTCTGATGTTTCTTCTGCTCTGCCCTGTTCGGGATAATCCAGAATGGATCGAGTTATGGCGGCCTGCGCGGCTAGTTGAGGCGCTTCCGCATCCGCATAGCCGGCGGCCGGAGCGGCGCCAGGAGCAACTTTGATGTTCACTGAGAGTTGCGGCTTTTCCATGCCCTGATGAGAACGGGCCAGCTTTTCCAACTCGAGATATCGCGCCTTGAGCGCAGCCACTACTTTAGGGTCGAAAGTCTTTCCCGATTCTTGTTCCACACGCGCCATGGCTTCACCCAGCGGCAAAGCCCGGCGATACTGGCGGTCTGAAGCCAGTGCGTCCAGACAATCCACTGCAGACAAAATTCTGGCCCCAATGGGAATCTCTTCTCCGCGCAGCCCGTCAGGATAACCCGTTCCATCCCAGCGCTCATGATGAGAGCGCACAATGGGCACCACGGGATACGGAAACTCCACCTGTTCCAGGATCTCCGCGCCTACGATGGGATGAATTTTCATTTTTTCGAATTCTTCCCGAGTCAGCTTGCCCGGTTTGGCGATGATGTGCTCAGGCACGGCTAATTTGCCGATATCGTGAAGCACAGCCGCGGCACGCAAGGCATCAGTCTCAGCCGCGGAGAGATTGAGGTCCTTCGCCAGCTCCAGAGCGTAAACTCTCACCCGGTGCACGTGGTCTCCCGTAGTGTGGTCTTTAGCGTCAATGGCCAGCGCAAGCGCTTCAATGGTGCGCAAGTGCAGCGCTGCCATTTCCTGCATGTGCTTCTTCATATCCGCCATGCGGCCGATATAGACGCCGTAAGACCTGTAAACCAGGTAGAGCGCCGGCATGACCACCACGCTGATTTCCCATCCGGCGTAGCGGTTCAGAAACTGCACCAGACCGGCAATGGCAGCGCCGATGAGGTAAAACGGCAAGGTCCACGCGTATGACTCGCGCCATTTGGAAAAGACCGGTGTTCTTTCTGAAAGTGACACAACGATTGCGACAGGAAGACTATTGAGAAAGAAATATGCTACCGCCGATGTCAGGAGAGCTATCAAAACGCGTCCGCGCAGAGGCCCGTGAACCAGGAATTGATTCAGCCAAAAAGCACCGGTAAGAGCAATGGAAACCTGCGATAAATTAAAAACAAAATGAACCAATGAAAGCTGCTTCGTCGCCTTCCAGTAGCATTGCACCAGCGCGGCTGTCATACCCAAAACAACCGTCTCCGATAAAGACATGCTGCCAATGCTCACAATAAAAAAAATGAAGCCAACCGAGACAGTTGCTTCATAGCCTGGAATGATCACCTTCAACCCTGAGGCAATAGCGGTCAGAACAAGGTAACAGGTAAATTGCAGCAAATCAGTGTGGTGCCAGGGAAAGGCAGAGGCGGCAATACAGGTCAGCCCGAGAGCGGAGATCAACGCTACAAAGCATTTCACCCTGGTGCGGGTTGCCGGCGTTTGCGAGTTGTTATTCATCCCTCATCCGTTCGGACTTTAATTTGCGGACATTCTCTAATGATCACGCACGGAAGCATAGAGAACTTTAGTAACCATAGGATGTGACAGCCCGGTGACAGCTGCGACGTCCGTGTCACAACGGAAAATCTCGAGCGTTTCCGTTTCTCCTGCAAATTCAGGCACTTGCGCTTGAGACGCAAAGGTACAGTACGTGCTTCTGTACATCCGTCACTCATCTCCTGGGGTGTTTTATGAAACGCGGATGTCTCTACGCGACAATCTTGTTGATCATTGTCAGTTTTTCGGCGGCAGCTTTGGCTGACGATGCAAAGATTTCTCCCGATCTGCGTGGTTATACTTCCACCACGAAAATCCCGGTCATTGTGCAGTTCAGCTCTTCAGCGCAGGTTTCATGCAGCAGTCTTCTGGGAATTTTGAACTGCCTGACGAATACGATCCTGAACCTGGGCGGGGACCTTCTTGCCGATCTGCCGCTGGTCAATGGCGTGCTGGCAGAACTGGACGGGGACCAGATTGTAAGTCTTTCCAATAATGCCTCCGTCACGTATATCAGCGCAGATCGTTCCCTTGGCACGCTATCCAACGATGCTGCCGCAAGTATCAACGCGTCTGCCGCCTGGCGATCCAATTACACAGGCTCCGGAATCGGAGTCGCATTGATCGATAGCGGGGTAAACAGCCATCGCGATCTCAATACCACCGGTCTGCTGCAGCTTCCGCGGGTTGTGTACAACCAGTCTTTTGTCCCGGGAAATTCCAGTGCCGCTGACCAATACGGCCATGGCACACATATTGCCGGGCTGATCGCGGGGAACGGAGCCAGTTCTACGGGTCTGGTTTACTCGAAAACTTTCAAAGGCATTGCGCCGAATGCCAGGATCATTAATCTTCGTGTGCTCGACCAGAATGGCAGTGCCACAGACAGCACTGTGATCACGGCGATTCAGAAAGCAATCTCGCTGAAATCTACATACAACATCCGCGTCATCAATCTTTCACTTGGCCGCGGCGTGTTTGAGAGCTACAAGCTTGATCCCCTTTGCCAGGCTGTGGAGAGCGCATGGAAAAACGGCATTGTGGTAGTAGTGGCTGCCGGTAATTTCGGCCGCTATCAACCCACAGATGGATACGCCACGATTACGTCGCCAGGAAACGATCCGTATGTGATCACGGTGGGTTCGATGAAGCCGATGGATACGGCAACCCGCACGGATGATCTGATTGCCAGCTACAGTTCCAAAGGCCCATCCTTGATCGACCATATCGTAAAGCCGGACATCGTCGCACCGGGCAACCTGCTTATCGCAACAGAAACAAGTAACACCGTCCTGTACAGCGCGGAGCCAGGCAATCTGGTGCC
>DASUBD010000039.1:0-11302 GCA_035763445.1 Candidatus Angelobacter sp. | reverse complement strand
AAATGGCGACAGCCAGCGGAGCGGAACAGGCGACGAGTTTTGTTGATGATCTGGAGAAGAGTTTTTTCAACAGCATAGGGGATTCACCGTCAGCGCAGTTATTGATAGTAATACGTGAGCGCTTCGGGTGTGGCGGAAAGGGTTTTACCGCAGAGGACGCGGAGAGCGCAGAGGCGGAACGCTTTTACCGCAAAGGGCGCAACCGCAACCAGCGCCGAGGCACAATGAAAGTTGTCCCACAGGACACTTGAGTAGTCTGGCATCGGGCGAGCCGCTGGCCGAAGTGCTGAGCGAAGTGGCGCGAGTTTGGAGGAACTCCAGCAGAGAGTGGCGGAAGCGTGTGAGAGTCGAACTCACCAGAGCCAGCGAAGCTAACTCTCGCCGGTTTTGAAGACCGGAAGGGTCACCGGACCCCATGCGCTTCCGCTTTTTTTCAGTTGAGCATTGAGCTCAGCGGCGGCGTTCAAAAGGGCTCTTCTTCACCCTGGCACACACGCTCCGGACTTGAGCGCTCATCTGGTTGATCCGTCCGCGCAACTCGCGGAGATCGGCACGAATCTGGCTGGTCTTGCGGTGTAACTCCGCGATGCGCGCATGCCATTTGCGGCATCTACTTCACCCGCATCACCATGACCTCCGTTGACTTGATCAGCGCGGCTGCGGTCTGGCCAACGGCGAGGCGCATTTCGCGGACGGCGTCGGCGGTAATGATGGACGTGAGGTGCTGGCCGGCGATGGAGAGAGTAACCTGCGCCAGCAGGCCTTCCACTTTCACCTCAATCACGCGGCCCACGAGCTGGTTGCGTCCGCTGATGCGGCGGAAGTTTTCACGGCGTTCCGGCGCGGGCGCGCGCCGCGGTAGCAAGCGGTCAATCTCCGTTTCCGGTATGCGATGGTGCCCGCCCGGCGTGGTCACGGTCTTGATCTTGCCTTTGTAGATCCACTGCTTCAGTGCCGGGTAGCTCACGCCCAGCATCTTGCAGGCGTCGCGGACGGAATAAAACTTTTGCTTTGATGGAGACATGATCCGTTCTCCTTCCGTGGTCAATTAGACATCCCTGGGCCCATCACGCATTGCAGCTCACAGTGTGCTGCACAACTCACAGCGGGGCCAGCAGTGAACGCAACAGCGCCGTCGCGGGAGAGTTGTACAACTCGCTCCATGAGCCGCTCTGCACGATTTCCCCCTTCTCCAGCACAACCACGCGGCTGGGGCACAGGCGCTTCAGCACTTCCGCCTGATGATCGACGGCGATCATGCTGAAACCGAGCGTGCGGGCCCAATCGACCAGATCGTTGATCAATTCCCGTACGAGGTCGCGATCAAGGCCTGCAAAGGGCTCATCCAGAAGCACCAGCCTGGGCTTGCGCGCAAGCATACGAGCAAGGGCCACGCGTCGGGCCTGTCCGCCGGAGATGTGTGACGCAGGAGCATGTCATAGAGGACCAAGCTTCAGGCGGTCGCGCAGCGTTTCTATCCAGCGGACCTGGTCGGGATCGTGAATTCCGTTTCGCGGAATGCCGAAACAGATGTTCTCATTGACACGCAGATGCGGAAAGAGGCCCGGCTCCTGGGTGAGATATCCTACGGAGCGCTGGTGCAGAGGCAAAGGCGGAGGGAAGAAGCGATCGCCATTGAGGTCCACCTGTCCGTCGTCGGGCTCTTCAATGCCGGCGATGCAGGCCAGCACGGTGCTCTTGCCGGTCCCGGAAGCGCCAAAGAGTCCCAGAGAACTTCCCTGCTCAAGCTCCAGGCTAACGTTCACTGTGAATTCGCGCCGCCTTTTCATGATGTGCGCTTTAAGCATGGCGATGGCGCTGCGCCAGCACATGGACCAGCCAGGGCAGAGGGAGAGCAACAGCAAGAAACACGATGAGCAGCGGCATCACCGTTGGCAGGCCGAAGCTCTGCAGGTTGACCCAGAGTTGCACCGGCATTCCGGAAGGATAATACGCGGTGACAACCACGGCGCCGAATTCTCCGATGGCGCGCACCCAGGCAATGGTGAGAGCCACGGCCAGTCCAAGGCGGGCGAGAGGCAAGGTCACGCGCAGAAAAACTTTTGCCGGAGTAAGTCCCAGCAGCGCAGCCTGCTTTTGCAGGATGACCGGCACAGAATCGAGAGCGGCGACTGCGCCCAGAACGTAATAGCCCATGCCAACGTAAACCTGGGTGACGATGAAAGCAGTTGCGCTGTTCGTCATGAGTACGCCGTAACTTTCCAGCCATGTACCAATCGATGTGTACGGGCCAAAGGCAAGCGTTAACAAAATCCCCAGCGCGAGCGGTGGCAGCAGGATGGGAACCAGCAGGACCGCTTGCCAGACCAGTCGCTCTCGGGTGGTGCAACGCGTGATGTACAGAGCCACAGGAGTACCAAGGGCAACGATCACCACCATGGCAAGGCTCGTGAGCAGGAGTGACACGCGAACCGAAGCGAGCGCCGGGTTGCGAATTTCTTGAGTCCATTGCCACGGCCCAATGTGCGCGAACAACGCCGTGAACGGGTAAAGCAGGAAGGCGGCAAACACCGCCGCGCCGATTCGGGCCAGCCACTGGCGATTCAGCTTCATGCCAGCAGTGCCTCAGCGTTACCGGGCGGATCGTACTGGTAGTCGCGGAAGATTGCTTGCGCTTCTTCACCCTGGAGCCATTCAGCAAATGCCGCCGCGCCTTTGGCATTGGGAGCATCGTTGAGCACGGAAGCGTAGTAAATCAGAGGCTCAGGATGAAACGTCTTGCCGCCGACTGACAGAGCGATATCGGGATGGTCGGCTTGCACGCTCTGCCCGCTCAGGTTGATCTCTGAAGGGAGCGCGACAAAAGGAAGATGAAAGGGACCGGGCTGAATCTTGTATGCGGATGCGGCATCGAGTTCTCCGCTCTGCAGCCGCGCCATGACGGTGGGCTCGGTGAAGATCTGTCTCTCATTGATGGTGGAACCAAGAAGCTTTTCAACCAGGTCCGGATTGTTGAGCACCTTGGCCGCCAGCATGACAGTAAAGATGATGTTGCGGCCCTGGGGATCGGTGAGTGGATCGGTGCGGCCGAACCGGAGTCCGGGTTCGAGGAGAACCTTCCATAAGTCTTCCTTGCCCTGGGCCACGGCTTCCAAACGTGGAGCAAAGCGGCTTTGGGAACTGTAAGCAATCACCATTTCCGTGCGCGCAAAGGGCTGGGCTGCTGTGGCTTTGCCGGCGCGCAAAACAGTAAGAACCGGTCCCGGTGTGACGGAGACGAATACGTCAGGCCGAATTGCGCCGCCCACAATCAGTTGGGCCAGTGCACTGGCTCCCTGGGCACGGCCGCGGAATTCCAGGTTGAGGCTTCGTACCGCGGCGGCCTTGACCGGGCCTTCCATCATGGAGCCCATGGAACCGGCGTAGGCTACGTCCAGGGGAGTGGCTCCGGCCGCCAGCAGGTGTGCGGAAAAACCGGTTGCGATGCCAAAAGTAAGCAAACTGCTGGAGATGAGAAACTCGCGTCTGGTCAATGTCCGGCAGGTGTATTTCATGACTTCCGCATGAAGAATAACGATTTAATACGAAATGAATCGTTATTGTCAAACGGATGTATCAGGAACGCGGTCGTCGTGTATAACTGGGAATTTACTCAAACCATCCGCTGCGAAAGGCGATCCACCAGCAGAGGACAAGTAAGGGCAGGGTCAGGATGAGGCTCCACAGGATAGGGACGCTGAAGTCGAGGATCAGGCCGAGAGTGAAAAACAACAGCCAGAACATTTTTTTCTGCATGGGTGTCTAGCTGGCGCGCATTTCCCTTTCTTCCTGATGCAGCTTTCGGAGTTTGCTCATCAGGAACAGCAGATAGCCAATGTAAATGCCCCACGCCGCGAAGTATGCGCCATAGAGATAGAAGTTCGGATTCACATGCCCGGATTCCAGGAACATTGCCGGCAACAGGGCCAGCGACGCGCCGCCTCCGGCAGCTCTGCGAATGTGGAGCGCAGCCAGTTTCTGCGAGACGCGTTCCAGGTCATAGCGGAACCATGCAATCAACAGTCCGAAAAAGAGAAACGCAATCATGTTGACGTAGAGCACGTGCGCCATGCGTGGATCGAGATTGGGCGTTCCGATCATCGGCTGAGGATGATTGGTGCGAAACCAGCGGTTGGCCATGTACACAATAGGCACATCAAGAAAAGCAAAAACGGCCAGGGCTGCCGCCAGCACAGAACTTGAACCAGCTTCAGAAGAGCGACGCAGCACCAGATAGCTGACATACAACAGCCACAGTATCAAGGTGGTGGTAAGCCGCATGTCCCACACCCACCAGGTACCCCAGGCATAGCGCGCCCAGATAGGCCCGGTCACCAGCACAACGCTGCAAAACACCACGCCAACTTCAGCGGTGGTCACGGCCCAGGCGTCAGCTTTGGGGCTTTTCTTCCAGAGATAAACAACTGACGCAATGAAATTCAGGAAGAAAAGGGTAAAGCCGGTAGAGGCCGAGGGTACGTGGCAATAAAAGATGCGCTGCACGTCACCCATGGTGGCTTCCGTGGGCGCCACTTTAAGACCAAGATACGTGCCATAGCCAAGCAGGCAGGCAACAACAACGAGAGCGGGCGTAAATAATTTTGATTTCATTCTGCGTTTAACACCGTATCAAACAGCAGGAAACAAGTGGTGGTAAAAACCACGCAGTATCCTGCCAGAAATTTAAGCTGCGGCACCGGGCTGCTTTCGCCCGTGAGCACCGCAGTTGTAGCTGTAACCATCATGAGCACGGCCGGGATGGAAACCGGCAGCAGCAGCAGAGGCAGCATGAGTTCGCGGCTGCGCGTACGAATAGACATCACCGCAAAAAAGGTCCCGTTCACTACCAGTGCCCAGGTTCCCAGAAGCGAGATGACCACAAGCTGCCACACAGGTCCAAGCGGACGAAGATTGTAAAAGATGATGAACAGCGGGGCCATCAAACATTCGAGTAAAAGGACAAATAAAAAGTTACCGAGGCACTTGCCCAGGAAAAGGGCTTCCGGCGGCGCGGGCGAAACACGATAGGCATCCAGCACCCCATTGCGCAGTTCGCGTGCCCAGGACTGGTTCAGGGCCATCGTGGTCGAGAAAAGAAATGCAATCCAGATCAGTCCGCCCAGCATGCGCCGGGACTCCTCCGCCGAGGGGTCAAAAGCAAAGCTGAACACCACCACCACCAGCAGCGCGAAGAAGAGCATGGAATTGAAGACATCGCGAGAGCGCCACTCCAGGCGCAGGTCCTTGCGGACGTTCACGGAGGTGAGTCTGGCCACGCCAAGGCTCATGCGTGCACCTTCAGGCTGCCTCGGTCCGCAAGTTGGCCATGGGACATGAGCACGTATTCATCAGCCAGGCTGGAGAGCAATCCCACCTGGTGAGTAACCAGAATAATGGTGTTGCCCTCATCGCGCATGGCGGCCAGCAGTCTGGCAATCTGGAGGGCGGACTCCGGATCCACGTTAGAAAAAGGCTCGTCCAGCAGGAGCAGTCGCGGAGAGTGAAAAATTGCACGGGCAAGCGAGAGGCGCTGTCGCATGCCTTGAGAGTACTGGCCGATGCGGCGCTTGAGATTAGGGTCAAGCCCGACGCGCTGCATCGCATACATCAAGGGCTCGTCTGAGTTGATGCCGTAAAGTTCAGCGAAGAAGCGCAGGTTCTCCATTCCGGAAAGCTCGTCATAAAGAAGCGGGGCGTGTGCCATGTATCCCATGTGCGGGAACGCCTCTTTATTCCTGAGCCCATAAACAAGGATGCGGCCTTCCGTTGGTTCACTGAGTCCGGCAATCATGCGCAGAAGAGTGGACTTGCCTGCGCCGTTCTCACCGCGCAAGACATAGAATTTGCCCGCATCCAACTCCAGCGCAAGCTGGCGCACCGCTGCCGTGCGGCCATAAATCTTGGAGACGTTGTCTACCTGGACGGGAGGAGCGGAGTTCAGCGGGCGACCTCAATAGCTCTTGGATGCCGGCTGAGCAGCGGCGCCGTCCTGTTGCTGAGCGTACTTTGACGCGCACTTCGCCTGCACCTCAGTGGCATGGAAGACTCCATCTCTGCCCAGGTCGCCGATGGCAAGCGCCTGTGAGTTGTCTTTAAAAGTGTCCGGCGGAGGCTCGGTGCCCTTGTAACTTACGGGCATAACGTTTCCGTTTTCAGATAAAACGAAATCAACATGCGTGCCGTTGCGCTTAATAGAGCCGGGCTGCACGAATCCGGAAACACGCAGGTGCTTGTTGTAAGCCTGGTCGTGCATCTTCTGCAGCTCAGTCAGCGTGAAATAATAGGACTTGTTTTCCTGAACGCCGGTATAAGCGACGTATCCTAAAGCCAGCACAATGATGGTGATGGCCGCGCCAAACCGCACATATTTGTTTTTCTGGGACATAACAATCAAAGGGTAGCCCCGGTCTGGGCAGGGGTCAAGGGGGTACACACAACTGGCGTGATGTAAATCACACAGAAGTCCCTACCCGTAAAGAGGATAACAAAGAGTTTACCTGGCCCGCTGACGCCGAGGTGCCAACGCGACTAAGGGCACGCGTATAATTTATGGTCAGAAATAAGGGGATTCCATGAGCTCACAAAACGGCCATACCACACTCCAGAAGACAGCCAAGCCCAGGGAAGAATGGATTACCCGCCGCCGGGAAGAAGCTGCCAGAAGCGGCGATGAGAACTTCTCCCAGATGCACTATGCCCGCAAAGGGCTGATAACAGAAGAGATGGTCTATGTAGCGGAGCGGGAAAAGCTATCGCCGCTTGAGTTGCGCGATGAAGTGGCTGCCGGCCGGATGATCATCCCATCCAACATTAACCATCCTGAACTGGAACCAATGGCCATTGGCGTGGCTTCGCTGTGCAAGATTAATGCGAACATCGGCAACTCTGCCATTACCTCAAATGTGGATGAAGAGCTGCGCAAGCTGCATACGGCGGTGCACTTTGGCGCTGATACCGTAATGGACCTTTCCACTGGCGGCGGCATTCATGAGATTCGGGAGGAGATTCTGCGGCACTCGCCTGTGCCCATTGGTACCGTGCCAATCTACGAAGCCGTCTCACGGGTAAAACGAATTGAAGATCTCAGCGCTGACCTGATGCTCGAGGTCATTGAAGAACAGGCCGCCCAGGGCGTTGATTACATGACGATCCATGCCGGCGTTCTGGTCCAATACCTTCCTCTTGTGTCCAGGCGGATCACCGGCATCGTCAGCCGCGGAGGCGCCATCCTGGCGCAGTGGATGGCCCATCATCACAAACAGAATTTCCTCTACGAGCGCTTTGACGACATAACTAAAATCATGAAGAAGTATGACGTCTCGTACTCGCTGGGTGATGGTCTTCGTCCCGGATGCATTGCCGATGCCAGCGACGAAGCTCAGTTTGCCGAGCTTCGCACCTTGGGAGAGCTCACCCAAAAAGCCTGGGAGCATGACGTCCAGGTCATGATTGAAGGCCCCGGCCACGTCCCACTGGACAAGATCAAGGAGCAGGTGGACAAGGAGGTCGAGTGGTGCCACGGCGCTCCGTTCTATACACTCGGGCCGCTGGTCACGGACATTGCTCCTGGGTACGACCACATCACGTCCGCTATTGGCGCGGCCATGATCGGCTGGCACGGCGCATCCATGCTCTGCTATGTCACGCCCAAAGAGCACCTCGGCCTCCCCAATGAGAAGGACGTTAAGGACGGCATTATCGCGTACAAGATCGCGGCGCACGCTGCTGATATTGCACGGCATCGCCCCGGCGCTCAGGACCGCGACAACGCGCTCAGCTACGCCCGCTACACCTTCGACTGGGAAAAGCAGTTTGCGCTTTCGCTTGATCCTGAAACTGCGCGTTCCATGCATGACGAAACGCTGGCCGACGATTACTACAAGGAAGCCAAGTTCTGTTCCATGTGCGGGCCCAAATTCTGCTCCATGAATTACTCGCAGAAGGTGGACGAATTCAACAAGCAGGTCTACGGCGTGGAGAAGACTGATTATTCACAGCTGGTCTCAAAGATCATGACCGCGAAATAGTTTCGCTTGACTTCACCGTAAAACAAAAGAGACGCGGACCGCCGCGTCTCTTCGCATTTTCTGGGAAGGCAATCAGTTGTCCAGGTCCGAATAGTGTTTGAGTTCCGCCCGAGGCGCGGTTTGCGCAGGCGCGCTTACCGGCGTGCCAAAATGGCGGATCACCACGTCATCTCCGATGCGCTCGCTGTTCCCGGAACGCCGCGCCGTCTGCCTGTGGGGCGATGGGACGTTTCGTACCGTCACATCACTGGCGCGAGTTGCAGAGGGTTTCTCCTCGGACTGTGCAACGGCCCCAGCGCTTGGCCTCGCAGCCGGGTTCACCTTTTGCGGGGAAGCCGCGGACGTGCCGGCTTGCACCGTAACACCGCCGCCGTTAACCGTAACTCCCTGGTACCCTGGTTGAGCCTGGCTGGGCCGTTGAATGGTGTCGGAGATTGCCGGGCGTGCATGGAACGATGCCACTGCCAGGCCAAGTACAAAGAAGCAAAATGCTGCCGCCACGCCCATCAGCACTGCTTCCAGTTGCGGCCGGTATGTGCGACTGAAAGGAATCCTTATCCTGCGGCCCAACAATCCCGCCGGAGGGTTATCTGTTGCTGACGCCACTGGCAAGGGAGTGGGCGCTGCTGGTTTCTGAGGCGGGACGGGTTGCGCTTCCGTCAGGCCACCGCGTTCGCGTAACAATTCCTGCAGCCGAACCGCGGCAGCTTCGCGTGCGGCCTCAAGTTCCGCAGCGCGTTCCTGTTCCAGCGCACGGCGTCTTTCCTGCTCCTGCGCCTTCTGGTCACGTTGCATCTTGAATTCTTCCCTGCGCAGGTTCACCTGCTCACGTCCGCGCTGCATCAACTCGCGCGCCTGGCCCTGAAGGTTCTTCGCTCCTTTTTGAATGGCTCCCCACACTTCCCGCCCCGCTTCGCCCGCCGCGTGCAGCACCGTCGCGGATTTCTCGCCCGCCCGGGCCAGCAGTTCGGTTGCGCTTTCTCCTTCTTCATTGGCAGGCGCAGCCGCCCGGACCAGGTCAATCTCATCGTCAAACGCTGTATTCGCCTGCGCATGTACAGGCTCGTGGGATTCCGTTGCGGGTATCACAGGCTCGGCGAGCAGGTCCGGCGGCAACGTGACTTCAGAGGCGGGCGGCATTGGCTCCGGCTCCCATATTGGCTCCGGAACAGGGCTGCTCTCAGGAATATTGGCCTCATGAGAAAGGATTTCAGCCTCTACTTCCTCTTGTGTGATTTCTGGCTGGCGTGACTGTGCAGGACTTACAAAGGGGAGAACATTATCCGGCCGCTCAGCTGGCTCGGGTTGCTCAAGCTGAGCTGCTTCCACCCGCTCAACAGCTGGTTTGTCCAAAATTCCGGGTGAAACCGCCACATCGGCGTGGATGTGGTCCGCCAGCTCAGAGGCGCGGCTCAGCGCGTCAGGTTCTGCACAGATTTCAAAGTCGATTTCCAGGTCTGCTGGGGATTTGCCGGCCAGTTCAGGGCTTGAAAATTCAACCGTATAGCCGTGCTGGCGTAGCTCCTGTGAAAGAGCGTCTGCCTGTTCAGGGAAACGGGTAAGAATGCGTGCCAGGGGCATATAACCTGCTCCGCAAAGCTAAATTAACAGACGACGCACCGACCCACTTTACAGCGGTCTTGATGTGCCCTGTGCCAATGACAGGAGTGGCGTTTGTATTTAGACGCAGATTATACGCACAGAGGTGTCCAAGGCAAGAACAGAGTAGATGACGGGCGGGCTTTTAGTTCACTTCGGCAAAGTCCATGCCGTCGGCAAACTGCAGTCCGGCAATCTGCTTGGCGTGGAACTGCACTTCCAGGTAAGCCTTCAGTATGGCAATGTGCAGGGATTCACGTTCAGCGGGACTGGAGCACTCGGTCCGGATCCGGTCCAGCTCCATATAGCGGTCATGCGCTTCTACGAATTTATTTACGATCGTGTTCATGGCGTGCCATTCTTCTAGGCCTCAGGCTTCTTACGAATCACTCAAAGACCTTAGAAGCTCTCCTTTGATGCTGTAGCCCAGTAACGTTACTCAGATAACGTTACCCGCTGTTACAGAATCTGCTTCGCACTGTCACACAGGCTGTGAGACACATCACACCTGATGCAAGAACACAAATTCGGAATGGATTGTTGCGGGTTAAGTAGTTCAGGTGAGGGCATCAACGGTTCAGAGGCAGATGGGCTTTCTTAGGATCGGCGCTTTTAACTCTCAAAAAGATTGTGGGCAACTTGGCTGTCCATTCGAGTGGTGAAAAGGAAGCTGCGATAACTTCACAGCTTCCTTTCATCCAGCGGAATGCCTCACTTGTTATCTGGCCAGATTTGCCGAAACAGCGTTGGCCCTGGTTGGCGCGGGAGCCGGCCCCTCAGGCTGGCATACGCCGGTGGTTCCTCCCGCCAGCCCGAAATAGCACAAGCAGGGACGCACACAGATCGTTGAGCTGGTACACGGACTTCCGCAGGCAGTGCCCGCCGCTGCCGGCGTCGCCAGTTGAGAAGCCGAAACGCAAACAGCCGATAGCATCGCGGCCAGGGATACTGTAAACAGCATTTTTCTCATCATTGTTCAATTCTCCTTCCTCGTCTACTTTCTTCAGGGGCTGCGTCTGACAGAGCTCAACTATTTAAAATCCGTTTGAAGAAGAACAGACCGCACGTCCAGGAAGATTCTTTTTTCCGAATTCCGGAACCACAGCCGGGCAAGTGGAACGAGAGGAAAAATGGATTTGATTCGACACATGCTGTACTGGTGTGAGCTGCCAGCTCGCCGGAGTGAACAGCTTTCTTAAACTCCCAGTTCTTCCTGCTGCCACCCGCTGGCAATTACCTTTGGCTCTTCCGCTAACGCGATCACCAACTGCTCCAGCACCATCCGTTTGCTTGGCGGATTAGAGCGCAGGCCCAGGTCTGCGCGGGCAATCAATTTGAGAGCGCGCGTAAGGTCACGGCGGGATTTGTAGCGGCGCGCCTGGCGGATGAGGTCCTCGGCTGCAAATGGCGGAACGCGAAAGCCCTGCCAAAGCGCCTGCCAGATTGTGCGCGAATCGCGAACGTTCTTCTCAAGGATCACGAGCATCTGGCGGAAAGTCCGTGAGAGCATGTAGAGATGACCAATGGCTGCATCCTCGCCTTCGCTGGATGAGAGTAGGGCATCAAGGACAGCGAGCGCCCGTGCCCGGTCCCTGGAAGAAATCGCATCAGTGAGCTCGTACAGCGAACGCTGTTTGGCAGAGAGCACCATTGTCTCCACGTCGCCCAGAGTAATT
>DASUBD010000038.1:0-3610 GCA_035763445.1 Candidatus Angelobacter sp. | reverse complement strand
CAGCAACAACAATAGCAACAACGCCCAACCTACCAACAGCAACTCAAACGGAGGTGGTAAGCCAACTCCGACTCCGACGCCTTCAGCCAGTCCAACTCCGTCTCCCAGCCCAAGTCCAACACCGTTTGTGGGAAATGGTGGTGGCGGTGGCGATGATGGCGGCGGAGGACACGGTGGCCGCGGAGGAAAGGGTGGTGGTGGAAACGGTGATGGCGGCGAGCGCAAGAATGGGTCGCTCAAGTCCGTATCCATTCCCGGACCAACGGCGACCGAACTAAGCAATGTGGTGCTCGACAGAAGCGCAGCCATCGCCCTGGGAAAAGCTTTTTTCTGGGACATGCAGTTTGGCAGCGACGGCAAAGTGGCATGCGCCACCTGTCATTCCGATGCCGGCGCTGACAACCGTTTTGGGAACCAGATCAATCCCGGTCAACATCGCGTGGATGGCAACGGAGCACCAGCAGTTGATGCCAATACGTTCTATGCACCGTTCGGGCCGAATCACATGCTTACAGCCAGCGATTTCCCGCTGCACAAGATCGGCGGCTCTGATAACAGCAACGTTGTTGGATCGCAAGGCATGTACCGCAACAACTTCAACGACGTAATCATGAGCCAGGCGGCGGAAGACGAGACGCCGGTTCCGGATGAGGTATTCCATATCCTGGCCGCCAGCAACAGCATCAACACTCGGCGCGTCACACCGCGTAATGCACCTTCAGTGGTCAACGCTGTCTTCAATTACCGCAACTTCTGGGATGGTCGCGCGCAGCCGGGTTTCAACGGCGTGAACCCATTCGGCGCCGGCGATCCAAATGCGTTCTTGTTGCAGGCGGATGGCAGCGCGCCAAATGGATTCAGCCAGACAAAGCTGCTGCTCTCGAACTCGTCCCTGGCCTCACAGGCCGTGGGACCTCCGGGCAGCGATACTGAGATGTCGGCAACAGGACGCACATTTGTGAAAATGGGCAAGAAGATGCTTTCACTCTCGCCACTTGCCAAACAGCTGGTGGCGCCGGATGACAGCGTGCTGGGTTCTTTGTCCAAATCGCCAGCCAACGGCCTGAACACAACTTACGTCGCCATGGTCCAGGCGGCTTTCCAGCCAAAGTGGTGGAACTCCAATGCCGTGGTGGATGCCAACGGCAACTTCCTGCACACCGGCACTCCGCAGAATACGAACGAGTATTCGCTCATGGAGTTCAACTTCTCCATGTTCTGGGGCGTGGCCATCCAGATGTATGAATCCACGCTGGTCTCTGACGACTCGCGTTTTGACCAGTACATGGACGGCAACCGCAACGCCCTCACTGCACTGGAGCAGCGCGGGTTCGATCGCTTCACCGGCAAGGGCGGATGCAGCAAGTGCCACAGCGGCGCCGAATTTACTGACGCGGCTGTGTCGAATGTCCTCTCCCGCGGTGTTGTCGAGCAGTTGGAAAACGGCGCCTGGCACGATGTTGGTTTCCACAACATCGGCGTGCGTCCCAGCACTGACGATCAGGGCATCGCAGCCGGAGATCCTTCCGGACTGGCGTCTCTCTCGGTGGCAGCGATGGCTTCACAGGGCCTGGTCAGCGGGACGGCTGTTCCGGCAGGAGCTGCGGTGTCTGTAAACGGCGCAGTCAAAACTCCTGGTCTGCGGAACATTGAAATTACCGGTCCGTACTTCCTCAATGGCGGTCAGGCCACGCTTGCCCAGGTGGTGGACTTCTATAGCCGCGGTGGGGATTTCCCCTCAGCGGATGTTGATCCAAGGCTGGAGCGAGTAAGCTTCAGCGCTGACGACAAAGCCGCAGTTGTGGCTTTCCTTAAATCACTCACCGATGAGCGCGTGCGCAACCAGAGCGCGCCCTTCGATCACCCGTCACTGGTTGTGCCGAACGGCATGGCTCCTGACGGAAACGGAAGCTGGGTGGAACAGACTATCACCCTTTCTGCCACCGGCGCTGGTGGCGGAGCCCCGCTGCCCAAGTTCTGCCAGAACATTGGCGCAGCGTGCGATTAATGGCGTAATGCAACCTTCTAGTTCTTGAGTTCTCCTCGGAACCCTCGGGAGGCCGCGCAAGCGGCCTCCAATTTTTCATTGAACAATCAGCCCGAAGCGCACTGACGAACTTCGAAATTTCCTGGGCTGAATGCAACGATCCGCTTTCTTTCCTCACTAAGTGAACATCCGGGGCTCCGGGCCAAGCATATACAACAGAACCTCCCAGAGAGGAACCATGCCCAGTCAAGTGAATGGACTCAAGCCTGCAGAAGATTACACCTACAATCGCGGCGAGTTGATCTGCTTCTACGCGCAATTGGCAGAACCTGCTGAAGTGGACACAATAGAAAAACTGTGGAACCCAAGTGCCAAGGATGGGCATGTATTTAAGTGTGTCCGTGACACAAGCGGCAACCTGGCAGGGCTTATGCGTGCCTGGAAAGATGACACACGCATCATTATCTATGAGATTGCGGTTGCGCTGGACAAGCGCCATTTAGGAGTCGGCAAGAAATTGCGCGATGCGGCTCGTGCGGAAGTGTCACGAACAACGAAAGTTCCCGAGGCTGCAAAACCAGCTTCGGCTGGGGATGTAGCGCAAACTCAGGGTGGAGCGGCCGCTGCTCCTTCGCCGGCGCTGGTCACTGAGCAAGTTACGGCAAAACTCACAGCTTTCGGCAATCCACACCGGCTTACAACATATCTCGATCGCGAACTCGCTGTAATCCGTACGCTCTATGCAATTTCATTCATTGTGGGTTTTCAGAAGATTGGAGAAGCAGTTTATTTCCTCTTCTTTCAGGAGCACAGCCATCTATCTTTTAGCGGTGCCTTGTTTGGTCTGGTTGGGCTGATCACGCTGGTGCTTGTGTTGCTCGGGTTCAGGTTTTTCTGGGCAGTCGGTAACATTCGGCGATTTGTCTTTCGCAAGATCTCAATCCTGCAACCTCCCAAGCGCAAGACACTGATGCTGCATATAGCACTTCTCTTTGTGGTTCCACTTTTGTTCTATTTTCTGTGCCGCATCTTTCAAGACCTGGTTAACAGCCTGTCTCTTGCTCAATTCAACAAACGCTTCCTGCTTGTCTATGGCATCCTTCTTATGGCCAACTCCGGATGGCTGGTTTTGCTGACGCACAAACTGTCCAGGAATCCCGAGCGCTTCTGGATGATCAACAATTTCCTTTTCGGCATCGCTGCTCTTGGCGGTGTTGTTGCCGCCAGCTTCGGCCACTATGAATTAACCATCGCTTACACGAGCTGCCTCTTGTTGCTGGCCAACAGCCTGATTGATCTGCTGTTTTCGAGTGAGGTTTACTTCCTTGGTGATGCTTATGCAGGCGGGTAAGCGGATCTCCGTTACAATGCTGCCGGTGAAAGAGGGGTGCCTGGTATGAAGCGTACGACGATCTGGATGATTTTGGTGGTTTTTTGTGTAGCGACATTTGCTTTTGGCCGCAAACATTCCAAAGGCGGCCAGCAGGGAAGCGCGAGCTTTAACTACTATCTGCTTTCGCTCTCATGGGCGCCCAACTACTGCGCCTCGCATCCCACTGACTCCTCTTCTGAATGCCAGGCAGGCAATCATACTGCGTTTGTGCTGCATGGTCTTTGGCCGAG
>DASUBD010000037.1:0-10745 GCA_035763445.1 Candidatus Angelobacter sp. | reverse complement strand
GTGAATGCAAGTGCAGGAGCGCGCTAGATAAGCAAGGGACTGCCAAATACAGCGTAGCTGAACCTGTATGGATTCAGGGAACCTGGTAATGGATGGTTACTGGTCCCCATTGCTGATCATGCTGGCGAACAAGTGTTGGGTCGCAGTGCGGACAGCGCACTGTGAGTGTGTTTTGGTCTGACCAGGTTACACTAATATCGCCGCCGACTGCGTCCTGTTCCACAACAAAAATGGTCCCTTGCTCGACCTGCCCAGACAGAAAACCGCGGGTAAGAGGTCCTTCAGGACGAAGACTTACACGAGTGAAAAACGGAGCGTCTGTCCCGCAGCGGCGTTGAAGAATGGCTGCAATGAATTGTTTCCCCGGGCTGGCAGCCTCAGAAATAAGTGTATCCGGACAGGTCGGCCACTCGTGCATTGAGAAGAGTTTTAACCCGCCAACCAGGACCAGCAGACTAACCGCAAAGCCAATGCCTGATCGCCACATTTTGCGGGCAAATGGATCCATGGAACTAGGCAGGCCTGACCTGTTGCGGAGAATCGACGCGATCTCGAATAGCGCGCCACAACTCGCTTCGTCCTGCACTGGTGCGTGCAGAGTAGGGAAGAACTGACTCGATTCCATGAGCGTGGGCCATGGAGGATAGAGCACTCCTCAACTTGTTCGCGGAGAGCTTGTCACTTTTGGTAGCAACTAGCAGAAAATCCCGCCCGGTATGCTCAAGGAAACGGATGAGCTGATGATCGGAAGGCTGAGGAGGAACGTTGATATCCACCAAAATGATCGCGAGCTGCAAGGTCAAGCGTTCCTTCAAATAAGGCTCAATGAATTTGGGCCACTCCGCGGACACGGAGCGCGAGATTTTTGCATAGCCGTATCCTGGCAAATCCACCAGCATCAACTCGGGTTCAGGCTGGCCGGGTTTGGCGTAAATGCCGATAAAGTTGATGGTGCGGGTACGTCCGGGTGTGGAACTGACGTGGGCCAATTTGTGGCCGAGGAGAGAGTTGATCAGGCTGGATTTTCCCACGTTGGAGCGTCCCAGGACGGCAAATTCGGGCGGCCCCTCGCTCGGGAAGTCATTCGGGTTGGCGGCAGAGATAATGAACTTCGCAATCAGCGGCTTCATGGACGAAACACCATTTTAAACAAGAGCCGCTTCTATGCGTTGATGGATCTGTCAGCAACCGCCGAAAGATGCGGAAGGGCAGCGCTTGACGCTATTGGAAATCTGCCGCCCCGTTCCAGCCTCTGAGTTGTGGAGGGCAACAGGAGTTACATGAGCGCTGCCATGGACAAACTCCACCCACTTCAGGTCATAACGAAGGAAATCATCAAGAGCTGACTCCTTGACTTCAATCTTCGTGCCATCCGCGAATGTGATTTGCATGGAATCCTCCAAAACTGCACCTATGAAATAGATGCTGAGGCGGCCGTGGAGTTTCAAAATGTGCCTGGATTCTCATGAGATTCCGTGACGAAAGTGACCAAAGCAGGGAGCACTTTTGAGTTGATAAACCCCGCAGTTCAGGAGATGACCGGGGCCAGTCAGATTCCTACACCACCACTGCGCCGTGGAATCGGCACGCGAAACTTGTTAAGCTGCCAGTGCCATGTCCAGTAAGATTGATGCCATTCTGCGCTCAGCCCGGCAAGCGAGAAACGAACACAGATTGCAGGACGCCAAATGCGCCCTGCTTGACGGTATGGAAGCATGCCGGCAAACAGGGCAAAAAGCCGAGTTGGCCCTCGTCCTCAAAGCGCTGGGGCGGATTGAACGCGATATGGGTAATCCTGAGATTGCGCTGCCCTTGTATGAAGAGGCAGTTATGATTTACAGGGACCAAGATCAGCCGCTCGCCCTGGCACACACGATTCGCCATGTGGCTGATATCCAGCAGGATTTAGGGCGTGCGGAATTGGCAGAAGGGAACTATCGCGAGGCATTGGCGATTTACCGTGACCATCCGGAGACGTCGCCGCTGGATTTGGCGAACGCTATTCGCGGGCTGGCGATCCTTGCGTCCGATACCGCCAAAAATGAAGAAGCGCGAGCCCTCTGGCAGGAAGCCCATGATCTCTATGCTGCAGTGAACGTGGAACCTGGAGTAAAAGAAAGCTCCAGACGGCTGGCCGTATTGGCGAGCAGATAGCTCCCTCTCATAGGAAAGAAAAAGCCCGCCAGCGGAGGCGGGCTTGAATTTTTGCGAGGAGTTAGAGGTAGCGCTCGCGCGGGATTTCTTCCGCCGCCGGGATCGGTTGCACCGTTTCCTCCTGAATATCAGGAAGAGGAGATACGAGCGCGATCTTCAGCACCTGGTCCATGTTTTCCACCAGATGAATTTTCATCTGACTGCGGATATTTTCCGGAACCTCAGGCAGATCTTTCTCGTTTTCCTTTGGGACAATGGCTTCGGTGATGCCGGCGCGCAGAGCTGCCAGCAGTTTTTCTTTCAAACCACCGATGGGAAGAACCTTTCCGCGCAATGTGATTTCGCCTGTCATGGCGACGTCGCGACGAACTGGAATCTTGCTCATGGCCGAAGCGATGGCCGTGGCCATGGTGATGCCGGCCGAAGGGCCGTCTTTCGGTATGGCGCCTTCCGGGACATGGATGTGAATGTCAACGTTGCGGTAGAAATCCTTCGGCAATCCAAGCCGGTGAGCGCGTGAGCGAACATAGGACATGGCAGCATGCGCCGATTCCTGCATCACGTCGCCCAGTTGGCCTGTAATGGTGAGCTTGCCTTTGCCATCGACGATAGCGACCTCAGTGCTGAGAATGGAGCCGCCGACTTCCGTCCATGCCAAGCCAGTTACCAGGCCGACTTCGCTCTTTTCATTGGCAAGTGTGTCACGGAACTTGCTGACACCGAGGAAATCAGCCACGTTCTGTCCGGTCAGGCTGATGGAATAAGCCTGGCCTTCCTTCACCACCTTGCGGGCGACCTTGCGGCAGATATTTCCGATCTCGCGTTCCAGATTGCGTACGCCGGCTTCACGAGTATAAGACCGGATAATCTCTTTGATGGCATCATCAGAGAACTGAACCTGCTGCTCGGTGAGGCCGGTGGCTTCACGCTGCTTGCGCACCAGAAACTGCTTGGCAATTTCCACCTTTTCGAGTTCGGTGTAGCCGTGCAGCCGCAGGACTTCCATGCGGTCCTGCAGTGCCGGAGGAATGCTGTGCAGCACGTTGGCCGTAGCGACGAAGAAGACCTGCGAAAGGTCATATTCCACGTCCAGATAGTGGTCCTGGAACATCCAGTTCTGCTCGGGATCAAGCACTTCCAGCAGCGCGGCCGATGGATCGCCGCGGAAATCAGACGCCATCTTGTCCACTTCATCCAGCATGAACACCGGGTTCTTGGTTCCGGCCTTTTTCATCATCTGGATGATCTGGCCAGGAAGGGCTCCGATGTAAGTCCGGCGGTGACCGCGAATCTCCGCCTCATCGCGCACGCCGCCCAGCGACATGCGGACAAACTTGCGGCCTGTCGCCTTGGCAATGGACATCCCTAATGAGGTCTTGCCTACGCCCGGGGGCCCGACAAAGCAGAGGATCGATCCCTTGGGATTCTTCACCAGCTGGCGAACGGCAAGAAATTCAAGGATGCGGTCCTTGATCTTCTCCAGGCCGTAGTGATCCTGGTTGAGGATCTTTTCCGCGTGCTCAATATTGCGGATTTCCTTGGACTTCTTCTTCCACGGCACAGCCAGCAGCCAGTCCAGGTAATTGCGAGACACAGTGGATTCGGCCGACATAGGCGGCATGGCTTCCAGTTTTTTGAGCTCCTGGATGGCCTTCTCGTGAACTTCCTTGGGCATGCCGGCAGCGTCGACTTTCTTTTTCAGCTCATCGAATTCGCTCTTTTCGCCGCGGCCCAGTTCCTTCTGGATGGCCTTGATTTTCTCGTTGAGGTAGTACTCCTTCTGTGCGCGCTCCATCTGCCGCTTGACGCGGGTCTGGATGGTGCGGTCCATGTTCAGCTTTTCAATTTCGATGTCGAGGACATCTGCGATGCGGTTGAGTCGCTCGACTGGATCAAAGATCTCCAGCAGTTCTTGTTTTTCTTCAATGGAAAGCTGCAGGTTCTGCGCGATGGTGTCGCTGAGCTTGGCCGGGTCGCTCATGCCGGTGACGATGACCGGTTCGAGGTTGAGTGATTGGCAGAGCTTCACATACTGATCAAACAGCCCATGCACCCGCTGCATGGCGGTCTCAAGAACGGGCGTGGTTTCCGTGGAGTACTTGACGGTGCGAACGGTGGCTTCAAAGTAGCCTTCCGCATTCTTAAGATCGAGAATCTTACCGCGCTCAACGCCTTCCACCAGCACCTTGATATTGCCATCAGGGAGCTTGAGATTCTGGACGATGTTGGCGATGGTGCCGACCTGATAGATCTCGTGCGGCTTGGGCTCGTCCACACTGGCGTCATGCTGAGTGGCGAGAAAGATTTTACGGTCCGAGGCCAGTGCTTCTTCGAGCGCGCGCACGCTGGATTCGCGGCCCACAATGAATGGAGTCATCATGTAAGGGAAGATGACCACATCGCGGATGGGCATCATGGGAAGCCGGCGTGTTTCGAATTTTTCCTTGTTTTGAGTCACTATTGGAAACCCTTATAAGTTCCGTCGTCAGCACCATGAAGATACAGGACGGGCTATCTGTACTTCAAGAATATCACGCGATGCAACCTCCCTGGCCTGCAGGGAGTGCACTTCTGTTTACTCCGAGCAGAATCAGTGTCTTAGAACGTCTGAAACCCAGCTTATCTGCAGCCAAATAGGTTCATTTGGTAGAAGTCTTGTGAGCCGGGCGCAACGCTTTCAGCTAAAAACAAACCGCCTGCCGAAGCAGGCGGGTAGAAAGAAAACTGGTGTTTGCCTAACCCGCCTTTTCCATGGCGGGAAGGGAAATGTCTCGACGTTCCACCATCTCCTTGGTGACCTCAAACTCCTTCACCCGCTTCTGGCTGGGCAGGTGGTACATGAGGTCAAGCATCATCTCTTCCAGGATCATGCGCAGGCCGCGGGCGCCCACTTTGCGCTGCATGGCCTCGCGGGCGATTGCAGCCAGTGAGCCATCAGAGAAGCGGAGTTTCACGTTCTCAAATTCGAACATGCGCTGGTACTGTTTGATGATGGCGTTGCGTGGCTTGGTCAGGATCTCGATCAATGCAGCCTCGTCCAGATCATTCAGGATGCCGACCACCGGCAGGCGTCCGACGAACTCAGGGATCAAACCGAAGCGAACCAAATCTTGAGGCTCGGCGCGCTGAAGAAGTTCCGTGTCGCGCTTGCTGGCTTCAGTAAATTCTTTTTCCTTTTGCTCACTGGTGCGGAAGCCCATGGATTTCTTGCCGATGCGCCGGGCCACGATCTTCTCGAGGCCGACAAATGCGCCGCCGCAGATGAACAGAATGTTGGTGGTGTCTACCGGCGTGAACTCCTGATGAGGATGCTTGCGCCCGCCCTGCGGAGGAACGTTGGCGATGGTGCCTTCCAGAATCTTCAGTAGCGCCTGCTGCACGCCCTCGCCGCTGACGTCGCGGGTAATGGAGGGGTTTTCGTCCTTGCGGCCAATCTTGTCAATTTCGTCGATGTAGATGATGCCGGTTTGAGCGCGGCCCACATCGCCATCAGCGGCCTGGAGCAGCTTAAGGACGATATTCTCCACGTCCTCGCCGACATAGCCGGCTTCCGTCAACGTGGTGGCGTCAACAATCGCAAAGGGAACATCGAGCATGCGGGCCAGAGTCTGGGCCAGCAGAGTCTTGCCGGTGCCGGTGGGGCCGATGAGGAGAATGTTAGACTTTGCCAGTTCAACCTCATTCCCCTTGGCGCGATTCATATGAATGCGCTTGTAATGGTTGTAAACCGCGACTGAAAGCTTCTTTTTGGTCTGGTCCTGACCAATGACGTATTCGTCCAGGAATGCTTTCACTTCCTGCGGTTTGGGCAGGTGGTTGGGAGCCGCAGCCGCATGGGATTCACTGCGGTCATCTTCAAGAATGGAGTTACAGACAGCCACGCACTCGTCACAGATGTAAGCGCGCGGATAATCACTGGGGGAAGAAATGAGCTTGGCCACAGCGTCCTGAGACTTGTGGCAGAAGGAACAACGAAGGGTTTCTTCCGGCGACCTAGGTTTCACAGTAACTCCTTGATACAGCGGACCTTATACAAACCTGGCCAGGAGGTCCGGCTGATGGCAATCAACTACCTACTTATGTTTGTAGATGATGTCGTCGATTATCCCATATTCTTTCGCTTGCTGGGCATTCATAATGAAATCCCGCTCCACGTCCTTTTCCACCTTCTCAAGCTTTTGCCCGGTGTGCTTGGCCAGCATTTGATTGGTGATTTCTCTCATGCGCAGGATCTCTCTTGCATGTATATCAATATCTGTGGCTTGGCCACTAAGGCCTGACATCAAGGGCTGATGAATAAGAATCCTAGAAGTGGGTAGGGCAAAACGCTTACCCGCCGCGCCGGCACACAAAAGGGTTGCGGCCATGCTGGCCGCCTGGCCGCAGCAGATGGTCATCACGTCAGGCCGGACGAACTGCATGGTGTCATAGATGGCCATTCCCGCTGTAATCGAGCCGCCCGGGGAATTGATATAAAGCTGGATATCTTTCTCCGGGTCCTCGGCCTCCAGAAACAGGAGTTGGGCAATGACGAGGTTGGCAATGGTGTCGTCAATTGGGGTGCCGATAAAAATGATGTTGTCCCGCAGGAGCCGGGAGTAAATGTCATAAGCCCGCTCACCGCGGCTTGTCTGCTCAACCACCATTGGTACTAAAGCCATATTCCCCTTATTCCTCCATCAAAGACTTTGTGCGCCCGCGCGCAATTGCGCCGGCAATTACCCGGCCTGTTCATACAAAAAGTTTAGCGCTTTTTCCCCGCGCAGGCGGGCGCGGATGCGCTCCAAGCCATCTTCCTGCGTGAGCTGTTTGCGCACGTCGTCCGGAGACTGCTGGGTGTGGTATGCAAGTGATGCGATCTCACGATCAAGTTCTTCGTCAGTCACCTGAATGTTCTCTGCTTCCGCGATCTTATGCAGCAATAGCCCGGATTTAGCTTCCTTGATTGCAGCCGGTTCCTGCGCCGCACTAAGCCGGCGGAAATCCATCCGCTTCATGTCTTCCTTGCGCATGCCCTGGGCGGCCAGGGCGCGCAAGCCGCGCTCCAGCCTCAGCCCGATGTGGTGTTCTACCATGGAACGTGGCACAGGAAAGTCATGCTTCTCAATCAGGGCGTCAATCAATTTCTCTTTGGCGTCGTGCTCTGCCTCGTGCTGGCGCTGCTCGCGCAGGTTTTCGCGGATCAGTTCGCGGAGCTTGTCCAGAGTCTCAATCTCAGGACTTAATTCTTTGGCGAAATCATCATTCAGCTCCGGCAGACTCTTTTTCTTGATTGAATTCACCTTCACGTGATACGAAAACTTTTTTCCCGCCAGCCTGCGATCATGAAAATCACTGCCATACGTGACTTCAAATTCTTTTTCCTCACCGGCTTTTGCGCCACGCAGGTTCTGGGAAAATTCCGGAACCGTTGTCGGTGATCCGATTTCCACCAGAACGTCATCCATTTTCACTGGTTCCACAGGCTTTGCCTGTTTTGGCTGTTGTGCCGAGCCCTCTTTTGTTACGTCATCTTCCTTTGGGGTTGCGGTGAAGGCCACCTGAGCAAAGTCTCCGTCTGCCAAAGGCCTATCTTCTTCTACGGGATCAAAACTGGCCTGGCGCTCCTGAAGCGCTTTTGTCTCGGCGTCCACATCTTCATCTGAGATCTGAATGTTCGGCTTTTCTATCTTGATCCCTTTGTAGTCGCCCAATTCAATCTCAGGCATGACATCAAAGCTGGCGGTAAACTGGATTGCCTCTCCAGGGTTCGCTTTCAAGTCAGTGATGGAAGGCGCGGAGATCGGCTTGTATCCACCAGACATCACGGCGACTCTGAAATATTCAGGAACCAGACGTTCCAGAAGCTCTTCACGAAGCTGTTCGGCAAAGCGGCTGCGCACCACGCTTGCAGGCACTTTGCCTTTGCGGAAACCGGGCACGCGTGCCTGTTTAGAGTATTGCTGAACCAGGGCCTCTTCTCGTTCCGCTACCTCCTCAGCAGGAATTTCCACAGTGACCTGCTGCCGGCAGGGATCATTGGCCGGCTGAGCGCCTTCTTGAGAGGTGGTTTCAGGGGCAACGGGCTCGGATCCGGGTACAGGATTTTCGGCTGGCTTATTTTCAGTATTCGTGTTGTCCAAGGGTTTGTTCCTTTTGTGTCCGTCTGCGGGGCAAGGGCAAAAATTGAGTGTTTATAAAGAGATATCGAAAAATCAAGTTTAAGAGACTCTTACTGGAGTGGTCAAACGCAGAGTTAATCTTCAGAGGTGGCCTGCCCTGAAATTGAGTCAGGAACCTGTACCTTTTTCTACTTGCTTTCAGGGTTGCTGAGGAGAATACTTGTTGGAAATTAAGCAGCAAGCGACGGATTACAAATGAGACCTGCAATCCTTTCCATAGCGCGAGAAAGACTGGTGTCCCCATTGCGGAACGCTGTTTTGGCGCATGCAGGCTACGGCGTTATTCCTGTCACAACGTTTGAAGCAGCGTTGAAGATCCTGAAACGCCGGCACGTGTGTGCACTCGTAATCGGGCAATCCATGGAATTACGGGAACGCAAACTCCTGTGTTCTGAAGCACAAAAAAGGGGAATCCCAACCATGGTAATGGATCCGTATGGCCAGCCATTTGAAGACACTTGCGAACTGCATGTGAATCCGCTGGACGGCCCGGAGATGCTACTGGATGCACTGGCCGCGCTGCTCAAACGCCGCCACTTTGCCTGTTTCGCGTAACAGCCGGTTCCCAAGAACCTTAAGACCTTCTCAGGCGGTCGCTTGGCTCAATCAAGGCAAGCACCGGCTGCTAAACTGTACTCAGATGGGCTCCCAGCTGGAACAATTGAATCAGGAAATTGTCGCCTGCACGCGCTGTCCGCGCCTCATTGCACACTGCCGAAAGATAGGTGTTGAGAAGCGCCGCGCATATCGGGATTTTGAATATTGGTCCAAGCCTGTTCCGGGTTGGGGCGATCCTAATGGACGCATGCTGATCCTCGGCCTGGCGCCAGGGGCACACGGATCGAATCGCACTGGCCGGCCCTTCACCGGCGACGGTTCCGGCCATTTTCTCTATCGGGCGCTGCACAAGACTGGATTCGCCTCGCAGGCAACTTCCACGCATCGGAACGACGGTCTGATGCTTACTGACGCCTACATCACTGCCGCCGTGCATTGTGCTCCGCCTGGCAATAAGCCGACTCCTCTTGAGATCGACAACTGTTCTTCACACGTGGAAAAAGAGATTATTTTGCTGAATCAGGTTCGGGTGGTTCTGGTGCTGGGCAGGATAGCGTTTGATGCCTACCTCAATTTCCTGAAGCGGCAGGGCATGCTGAAAAGCAAAGCAGGTTATCTCTTTGCTCATGGCGCTCATTACCCACTGCCGGACGGCCGCACGCTGTTGTGTTCTTTTCATCCCTCGCTGCAAAACACGAACACCGGAAAGCTGACAGAGAAGATGATGGTGGATGTGCTTAAGAAGGCGCGCAAGCTGATGGAGAAATAGAGAACATATCCGATCCTTTTTGCTTGGCATTCCGGGCATCTTTGAATCATGGAGATACCTCGAATCAATTGCGTGTACTTAAGATGTTTAAGAGTTTTCTTCTCTCCGTCCCCTCAGAGAGCCTGCTCTGAGACGGCTTTTAGTTCCCAAGGAGCCTCTTCATGAAGCGTTTTTGTGCTTTTGCCAGTCTGGCCTGTATTTCATGTTTAGCATTCGCGCAACAGGAGTATGTAGGCCGCTATGACGCGTTCGGCGGATTTTCTTATTTGAACTCCCCTAAACTTAACCTGGCCGAACGCGGATTCAACGGCGAATTTGGAGTGAACGTCACGCGCTGGCTGGCACTTGGAGCTGATTACAGCATTTTTGTAGGACACAGTGCATTGCGCCCGCAAGACCTTGCGCCGGCATTACAGGCACAATTGGCGCCGCTTCTCCCGTTGCTGGGATCCAATCCAGCCATTGCCTTCGATTCGACTACATACACGTTCACAGCTGGACCGCAAATCAACTTCCGCCAACTGAAATGGGTAACTTTTTTTGTGCGGCCTGCGATCGGCGGAATGCATGAGACGGCCACTCTCAAGCCCGTAGGTCCGGTCCAGGCTCTGTTGGTGCAGCAACTGGCTCCAGGAGGCAAGAAGAGTGATCTCGAGCCGTTTTATGGCGCAGGCTGGGGATTTGACCTCAATGCATCAAAACACATGGCTGTGCGGGTGGGCTTTGATTTCGTCCACGTGAATCTTTTCCCTGACCTGTTGGCCAGCGGAAGAAACAGCCTGCGGATTTCCGTAGGACCTTCGCTCAGATTCGGAAAAAATGTGGAATAAGGTGAAATGCCGCTACCTGCGCGTAGCAGCACTCAAAATCGTTACAACTCTCATGACCGTCCGAGCCCAATGGGCTGCGGCTCTTTCTAGTTGCTGGAGCGAAGAACGGGCTTCTTCCTCCTGGCGTAGATTTTCTTTTCTTTTGCGCTGTGCGTCTCGTCCTTCTTTGTGGCTGACGCATTCATGGCGACCGCAGGAATGCTGCCGCGGGGATCAATTACTGCGGCACGTTGCTCCACGTAAGTAGCGAGGTCATTGCGCAGGCGAAGAAGG
>DASUBD010000036.1:0-7233 GCA_035763445.1 Candidatus Angelobacter sp. | reverse complement strand
GCGCTGCGCAACACCAGCGCGAGCCTAGTGACCATCACAATTGTGTAGGCGCGCAGCTTGCCGTCCGTGGCCTCCACTACGTATGCGCCTTCTTCCAGCGACTCAACCGGAACATCCTGCCGCTCAGAGAGGTAATGTGACGGCACTTCCTGCCGCCAGCGCGCAACCAACTGACTGCTGTTCAGAACCGGCACCTGCGCAAACACCGCCGCCGGAGTGGCAGTCTTGTTCTTCTTGCCCTCGCTTTCCCTGATCTCCGCCCGAGAATTAGCCGAGAACTGGTTGCGGAAGAAGTTGCGGATGCGCACGAACTGGCGCCGCTTCCAGTCATGAAAGCGCTCAATCCAGGTCCTGGTGTCGATCTCTTCCTTTTCACCGTAGCGCCCGGCGCCAAATCCGTGGACGTCATGCAAGCGCTCGAAGAACAGCACCGGATTATTCACCCGGTACAGCCGGAACTCCAGCGCCGGAACATCGCGGCTATAAAGATGAACTGTGACCTTGTCTCCCGGGCTGAAGGTCTTGTCCGTACTCAGGGAGAAATACGGGGCTGCATGAGCGGCCGAAGAAAACAGCATAACCAGTGTTGCGGCCAGGCACATCAGCCATGGTGTGGAACGTGATTGCGCGCTCATTGCTCCGTCTCCCTCAAAATGTTCCAGCGATAGACCCCAAGAAAATTGCTGTTGCCGGGTACCGGCCGCCAGCGTGGTGAAGGGTGTTGCAAAAGCTGTTGCAGCGTTACCCGCCTGATCTCGCCCGCGCTCGTGCCCACCGGGCCGGTGTGATAGACCACCACCGGGCCTTCATCTGCAGACCCGCTCAAGCGGCTTGGGCCGATAAAGATCATGGAGTGATAAGGAGAGTTCTGCGCCAGTTGACGATAGAAAAGCAGGTCTCCCGGGCGAGCCAGCCGCACATCGCGCGATACCAGGAACGTATTGAAGCGCCACAGCGTCTTGGCGTCAGCAAATTCAGCAAATGACGTCTTGTCGTCTCCCAGCGGTCCCGGCGGCGCTACGCGGAACAGGGCGGCGCCCACCGGCGTGCGCGGATACACGTATTTCCTCACGGACGGCAGCGCCGCCAAGCCTTCCAGTCCGTTCTGCGCCAGCCATGCTGCAGTATGCCTCTCCAAGGCTTCGCGATAGGCGAACCGCAGCAAGGCTGCACAGTCCTTGACCTCAGCGGGAACGTCCTGCTCCGGACGCACAGCCTGGTATTCGGCAATGGCGGTAAACCATTCCCGGAAGGCCTCCCGGTCCGCGGCCGAATCCAGATGGAGGAATCCGGATGCGCCTTCCGGGAGCGCCCGGCCAGCGGCTGCGGCTCCGAAGCACGCAAGAGCCCCACCCAGTACCAGGACACACGCCCGGTACAAGCTTGGTGTGGTCAGAAAGTTCATGAGTTTGGATTGGCTGGCGGAACTATAACATCAGGTCGCACAGCTTCATCAAGTTACTGCGGACAGTGCAAGAGCAATCCTGTGTCCACAGGCAAGTCAGTGTGGCGATATTGAAGTGTGGGAGAGTGCCGGCGCGAAGATGCAGGAGAAAACTGCTGGGAAGGAAAAAAGAGCTGAGCAAATTGGCAGGAGTGCAACGCACCGCCGATGTGTCAAGCAAGACTCAGCGTGTCATCATGGACACGCATACGGAACAACTCGCTTGCCAGCCAATCTATCTTCGGCGTCCGATGAAAAGAGGCCGCTGCAAGCGGGGCGCGCCTGCCCTCCCGCTTGCACGGTCAACGGCCAAACAGCTAGTACTTCATGCCCGGCGGGCCCTGCCGCTGAAACAAGCTGTCGATCACAAAGGGTGGAACTTCCGCATTTGGCGCTGGCTGACGTATGGCGAGCTCTTCCCCTAAAACTTCAAGCGCCTGCGAGCGATTGGCAATCACAATCTGGCTCAGCCGGGGATTTTTCTTGTCTCCGGCAAACACCAGCTTGGTTTGCGCTGCAGGCCCGCCATTTTCAACCTGACGGGTAATCACTGATGCAATCACATGTTTGCGCGCATCGCGGACAGCCAGCACGCCATTGCCGACGATCACAAGCTGATAGTGTCCCGGGCGGAAGGTGCGGTGGCCAATATCAAACTTGAACGGCACGCTGGCATCCACACAATCATAAGTTTTAGCCTGCGCTGCTGCAGCCAGCAAAGCCGCCAGCAAGGTTGCGAACAGCCCATACAGGAACAGCCGGGCCAGCACGTTCCTGGTTCTTCGCGTCAGGTTTTCCCATGGCCGTCTGCGCAAGACGCGGAAAACAGCCGTCTGAACAGATTCGTTCAAGTCGAGTTCACTATTCGGATATGGATTTGTCACTGCTGCCTTCTCCTGCTGAATTTTTTGAATCCTTTGTCATAGCCGGTAAATCATTCCTGCATGGACTTCTCCGGCCGCCTTGTTCAGCATTAGGCATCACTCGCTGGGTGAGAATCTTTCGGGCCAGTTCGGTTTTTTCTTACTTTTTTGTGAGCAGTTATGGTGAGGACCACTGGTAGATATCGCTTCGGGCCCTTTCATCTCGACGCGCGGGAGCATCGCCTGCTGCGCGATGGAATTCATGTACCTCTGCAACTCAAGGCCTTTGAAATCCTCTGCATTCTGGTGGATTGCGCAGGACGCCTGCTGACCAAGGAAGAACTGCTGCGGCGTGCCTGGCCTGAAGCCGTGGTGGAAGAAAATAATCTCAACAAGAACATCTGCATGCTGCGGAAAATTCTGGGCGAGACCCACAAAGGCCGGTCATGGATTGAGACTGTGCCGCGCGTAGGCTACCGCTTTATTGGCAGCGTGATGTCGGTGGAATCGCCAGTGCCGCCGGCTGGAAACCACGCGGCACCGCCGGTAAACAACAACCATCAGGAAAAGTCAGTGGCGGTTCTCTACTTTGAGAACCTGAGTGGAAACAGGGAAGACGAATATTTTCGTGATGGCATCACGGAAGACGTAATCACGGAGCTGGCCAAGATCAATGATTTGCGGCTTTTTCCGCGCTCCAGTGTGCTTGCCTTTCGCGACACGCCAATTCCGGTAACGCAGGTTGGCCGGCAGTTGGGCGCGGCTTTCGTTCTGGAGGGCAGCATCCGCCGCGCCGGCAATCGCCTTCGCATTACGGCACGGTTGTCTGAGACCGGAGCCGGTCACTCCGTGTGGACTGAGCGCTACGACCGGCGGCTGGAAGACATTTTTGCCATTCAGGATGAAATTGCGCAGAACATTGCGCGAGCATTACGCGTGGTGCTTACTGACAAAGAGAAGCATAAGATCGCAAAGCTGCCCACCAGCGATGTTCGCGCATATGACTACTATCTGCGCGGGCGCCAGCATTTTTATCAGGGCCGCCGTACAGAACTGGAATTTGCCCGGCGCATGTTTGCCGAGGCCATTGAAATTGATCCCGGGTACGCGCGCGCGTATGCCGGTCTTGCCGATTGCTGCTCTTTTCTTTCCAAGTGGTTTGGAAAAAACCGAGAAAGCAATCTGCAGGAAGCGCTTGCAGCGAGTCGCCGCGCGGTGGAACTGGATCCGGAGTCAGCAGAGGCGCACGCTTCGCTTGGCCTGGTGGAGTTCCTGAGGGAAGACTTTGGGACTGCGTGCGGAGAGTTTGAAACCGCGCTCAACCTGGATGCCGGCTTGTTTGAAGCTCATTACTTCTTCGGACGCGCCTGTTTTGCCCAGGGTGAGTTCGAAAAGGCTGCTGAATTGTTTGCCACGGCCGGCCGGATCAACACCAATGATTACCAGGCCGCCATCCTAACCGGCCTCTGCTTACGCGCGTTAGACCGGTTTGCGGAAGCCTGCACAGCCTTCCGCAACGGGTTCGAGAAAGTGCAACGCCACCTTGAACGTCACCCGGATGATGTTCGCGCGGTTTCGCTGGGGGCCAGCGCTCTCTGCGGATTGAATGAGAATGGTCTCGCCCTGGAATGGACAGACCGCGCGCTCGCCATGGCCCCCGAGGAAGCTTCAGTCCTCTATAACGTCGCCTGTTCCTATGCTCTGCTAGAGGAAACAGGCAAGGCGCTCGATTGCCTGGAAAAAGCATTGGATCAGGGTTTTTGTCACAAAGGATGGTTGCAGAATGATCCGGACTTGACCTCTTTACGCGATCATCCACGCTTCCAGTGGATGATGCAGGAGTTTGACAGTAATCATCTGAGCTGTGCGGGCTAGACTCAACATGGAGTGCTTCCCACAACGCATACTGTTGAGGATAGCGTTCGGCGACGCAGTCGCTCTTCGTTGCTGCGCCGCCCGCTCTAAGTAGAACCGCATCGCTCAGCTGCTTCATCCCGCGCTGATGTACTGAACATCATGCAGCCACTGTTTTTCCTGCTCCTGGATCAGGCGCTGGCTCTCCGTATTCGTCTTGCTTTGGTCCTGCCGCTGTTCATCGAGCCCGTACTTCTGCTGCTCAACGGGGCAGGCGCACTTGGTCTCTTCTGAGGTTGCAGTGTTTTCGCTGACGCTGGCCTTTGCTTTTTCTGTCGCTGCAAAAGCTGACATGGAGCCTGCAAGCGTCATGATTGCCAGAAGGCGGATGAGAGTGTTCTTCATTGTATTTTCTCCTTTTTTTTAGAGTTCTCCGGAGCATCTTCAATGCCCCGCACTCTCTACAACTCATTGCAGGGCGATTTCATTCCCTGTGAAGGAGAAATGTTTTTGCCTGGTCTGCTTTCTAAAAGCACAAGCTCGCGCCACAGGAGATAGCGCGAGCCTGCTTTTACGTCAACGATCTCAGCGTCGCAGAAACTACAGGGACTTCAAATACTCAACCAGGTCTTTTTTCTCCTGATCAGTCAGGCTGAGATTCAGGAAAGAGTTGTAATGGTCAATCACGTCGTCCAGAGTAGCGAAACGTCCGTCGTGATAAAAGCCGCCTTTCTCATGACTCCACAGTCCGGCCAGCGGCGCGGTGCGATACATGTGCGTTGGTGAGCGGTCTGCCTGGAATGCGTCCACTCCCACTTCACTCGGTGAGTGCAGGTTGTTTCCCGGCTCAGTAAAGAGCGGAGGTGTGTGACAAGTGGCGCATTTGGCTTTGCCGTCAAACAGTGTTTTGCCGGCAGTCGCCGCGGCCTGGTTGAAGCTTCCCGCCGGCGGCTTGGGCGCCGGAATGGCCAGCTGGTAAAAATGCAAGGCCGCCAGCTTCGAAGTGATGCGATCAGGCGATCCGTGCATATTGCCGGCGCCGCTTTTGGCTGAGACTGCGTACTGGCTCTTCTCGCCCAGACGCGCGTCGTAAAAAGTTCCGGACCCGTGCATTTCCGTCGCGCCCACATATGCGTTCCAATACGGCACGGAACCGAAGCCCGTCCACGTATGCAGGTTCACGCCCGCCAGCCCGAACGCCGGAGGAATCAATGTCCCTGCCTGCTTACCGTCAGGACGGAAAGCCTTCCCGTCTTTATCCAGCTCCGCGTCAAAGCGCCCGGGCCCCCAGCTAGCCAAGACCTTCTTGACCGTCGCCACATCTACGCCAAGTAAATCAGAAAACGGCTGCAGGTTCGGAGCCAGAGAAACAATAGCGCCGACGTTGAGATCGCGATTTGCCCAGCCGTCCAGCCGCTGGCCGATACCCGGCGCAAATGAGTCATTCACCGTGGAGTGGCAAAACGAGCACTGGATTCCGATGGACTTGATCTTTCCTTGTGCGTCAAAGAATCCGGTCACGCCCACAACTGCGTTCAGCTTGAGCAATGCCAGGGTGGTGGCCGGATCGTCAAGGTTGACTTGTCCAGCTTTAATCCTGGCCGCCAACGCTGCCGGAATGGCGTCGGCGTCTACTTTGAGTCCCACGCTAAGCGCGGTTTTCGGGCTCACTCCCGGTCCAACGCCGCCATTTTTTTCACCGGCAATAGCCTGGTGCAAATGGAGCGTATCGCCCCAGAATGCTTCATCGCCAAACGTGTCATAGCGGAAGGTTTTTTGTCCTTCCTGCAGCATCTGCTGGGCATTAGTTTGAATTACCTGGTTAAAGCTGGACGCCGCCGGCGTGCGTTGCGCAGTCTTCTTGTTTTGCGCCTGCGCAAGGCAGACGCCAGCAATGAGAATGAACAACAGAGAGGGCCCCACTACTGCTCTGCATAGTCGCATTTTTTCCTCCGAGGACAGGCTGACATCCGGAAGCGCTGCGTATTATAGGCACTCTCAGGCCATCAGAACAGCTACGGTCTTTCCTGCTTAGCCGGGAATGATCAGGAAAGCCTATAGAGGCAGGGGGAGAGAGAAAGTTACCGCGTCTCTGTTACTAATCAGGAACCACCTGCCTACGACCAATGTAATCAGGCCTGGTGGAACGTGCCCGCCCAGACCGCCTGCAACTGGTCACCAGAAAGTGTTTCTGCAGACATGACTGTAAACATCCATCAAGAATCGTCAACAAACTGTACCCTCTGAGTCTTTTCTTTCCGGCCCTGCGTCTAATTAAACAAATAGTTAATTCAAGTGCTTTTCAGTGAGGAGAAATATGAAAAGGGGTTCTCAGAGGTTATTGGCAGCGGTGCTTGGCCTGGGGTTGATGGGGTCAGCCTTTGCCGGGTCAGCGTTCGCGGTGGACAATTCACGTCTTGACCAGCGGCTAAACGGAGAAGTGCATCACGCTTTGGCAATGATTCCGCAATATACGGTATTCGATAATTTAAGTTACAGCATTGACGGCGGCACTGTAACTCTCTACGGGCAGGTCCGTGACGCAATCGTAAAAGATGTGGCTGCCAGCTCAGTGAAACATCTGGAAGGCGTAGAAAGCGTTAACAACCAGATTGAAATTCTGCCGGCGTCGTTCAATGATGACCGTATCCGGCAACGAGTGGCGCGCGCAGTGTTCAGTGATCCGCGCATGTCCAGCTACGCCATTCAGCCTGTGCCTCCGGTTCACATCATTGTGAAGAACGGCCATGTGGATCTGGTCGGCGTGGTTCGCACTCAGGCGGACAAAGATGCGGCGTTCATCCGCGCTAACGGAGTGCCCGGAGTGTTCTCAGTGAAGAACAATCTGCAAGTGGAACTACCGGCGCGTGGATAAACATAACGGAAGAGGGCGGTGACAAGAGACGCAGGCAGGTGATGCCTGCGTCTTTTTTTTGATTGCTTGTTAGATGTGGGAGTTCTTTGACGAAGGCCGGGTGGCTTACGCGAAACAGAGGCGGAGCAGGCCCCTCACCTCCGCGCACTGAGCTTGTGAAGCGCTCACGTCGTGGCAGGCTGCGGTTCGGGGTGACA
>DASUBD010000035.1:0-2468 GCA_035763445.1 Candidatus Angelobacter sp. | reverse complement strand
GCTGTGCATTGGCCGGAATCGAAATCCATGACTTTGTATTCCCATCCGGGCTGAGTTGTATTGGCGTTTTCCTGAGGGCGCGCGCCGGGGAACAGAATGAACGCCAATGCAACCAGCCCCAGGAATGCGAAGGAATAGACGACAGTGCTCTTCGCCATAAATTGCCTCTTTTTCCTCAGGCAGCCACAGCAGGTTCTTTTACCCGCAATACGAAACGCTTTTCCAGTTCAGCCAGCTTCTCCATCACTCCTGTGTACTCGAGTTCCTGCATGGGCAGCATTGCTGCTCCGCTGAACCCCTGACGGCGCATCTCCATTGCTTTCCGGCTAACGTGGGCGCGTACCTCGTCCCAGAACGGATGAGCAAAAGCATCCACGGGTTCAGTCAGCTTTCTGTTGTGCACAGAAAAGGCTGCGCAGGAAACCAGCGGAGGACCGTCAAAATAGGAGGTTGACGTGCTAAATGGAACCGGCATGAGCGGCATCTGATGCGACCCGCGCATCCCGCCTCCAACATAATGTCCCAGCGCATAAGGAGCCAGGATTTCACCTGTTGCCGGAAAATTCATCTGCGTTCGAACCAGCATCACTGGATCATCCTTGCCTGTATATTTTCCTGCGATGTTGTGCAGCCGGGTTGTTGAAACCGCCGCGCATTGCTCGCCGGTGGCGCGTGACCAGACGGATTCCACGACAAAGTGCTGGTTATCCCGTAAAAGAGCGGCCAGATCATAAATCTCCTCCGGGGTGTGGAGTTCGATCACACGATCGCCTTCCGTGTGATTTACGTCCATGACAATCCAGCGGAATCCGCGGCTCAGCTTGGACGAGAGGATCAGTCCGGGTGTGGTCATCACATCCGCAAAGCTGAGAAATAGCGGCAGATTGTAGGCTCCAGGATCTGTCTTATCTGCGGCAAAAAACAGGAACGGATCGCTCGGACGCTCATCAACCTCCATTTCCGCCACTGCCGGTCCCAGTCCGTGCACATTGCCGGAAAAGGAGTCCTTGAGCAAGTCCTGGCCCGCGCCATAGAGCCCCTGCTTTTTCGCTATAGCGGTGCCTGCCACGAATGCATCCCATGCAAGCTTGTGGATCTGCTCGTCGCCCACTCCCAGATTGTGGATCATGAGAATGGCAATATCATCGCCGGTAAAACTAATGTAGTGATCATCAAGCAGCGTGCGACCCGCGGATTTCACAAAATCAGACACACTCTCCAAAAGCTGTTCTGAAGGCATCAAGTGCCCGCCAATGGAGCCGATGTCGGCCTTTATCACCGTCAGAGTTGTCTTCATATTGCCTCCTCCCTCTTTTCAATTTTCGAACTGGGCTACGTCGCCTGGCTGTGACTGTCGTCACATTCGGAGGCGATAAGAACGGTAGGAGTCTCGATCTGGCGACACTCTGCTGAAGATAACAGCTGCCCAGATTAGAACAGGGGGACTTAAGGCTGCAGGGATATGGTAAGGGCAGCACAACGCAGAGTGCGTGCTCGCATCAAAGAAGTTGCGGACAGACACGCGCTGGCTGAGTTTGAGAAAGAAGAAGCAGGAAGGGGGCTGGGATTAACGCGTAGGGAATGTTTAATTGCGAAAGGGGCGCTACACCGCTGGTCGATACACGCCGGTCACGAGGGACATTGCAGGGTACTCGTTGGGGAAGATTGGGTTTGCGGAGCGAGCTCGCAACAAGCCGCAACGTCACTGCGCAAAGCGCTCAGGAACTCATCAGCAGCGCTATGAATGAAGAAATGATCTCCCGGAAAGTTCCGGTATTCGCAGTCTGAGGAGGTCTGCTGCCGCCACTCGCGCAGACCATCTTCAGAGACAAATTCGTCCTGCAGCCCCGCATAAACATAAATTGGGCACGGAAGAGGAGGTTCAGGGGCATAGATGTAACTGTCCACGACTTCGAAATCCGCCCGGAGAAGCGGCAGAAATAATGCCAGCAACTCGGGGTCATCGAGCAATTGCCGCGATGCATGGTTAAATTTTTTCAGCCTGGCTACAAACTGATCGTGCGGAAGATCAAATGTGGGGCCTTCCCGACTTGGAATGGTCGGAGCGCGCCTTCCAGAGATAAATAGGGCTTGTGGCATTGGGCAGCTTCGGCGGCGGAGTTCGCGAGCCACCTCAAAACTGATCAGGGCGCCCATGCTGTGGCCGAACAAGGCAAATGGACCCTGAGCATGTTTCAATATGGCGTTTGTAATGTTCTCCAGCAGGGGGCTGAACCGCGTAAACGGAGGTTCAGCGATGCGCTTCCCTCGTCCTGGAAGATGCACCAGGCAGAGATCAACTTGCGAGGGAAAATGCCGCTGCCAGTTAAAGAATGCGTGAGCGCCACCGCCGGCATATGGAAAGCAGAAAAGGCGGAGCATCCGGCGCCGGATGGGTGATAGGTGTTCTATCCAAAGATGCTCAGAACGCGGAAGATTTTCGTTATTGTGTCTCTGTTGAGACATCG
>DASUBD010000034.1:0-4593 GCA_035763445.1 Candidatus Angelobacter sp. | reverse complement strand
ATGGCCTGCACGTACTCGCGCGTCTCAGTGAACGGAATGGACTCTACGAACTCTTCCACGCTCTTGAAGTTTCCCTCTTTCCGCCATTCATCCACCCGGTCTTCACCGGCATTGTAGGCGGCCAGCGCATACTCCACCTGGCCGTCATAGTGGTCCACCATGTGCTTGAAATACTTCGTCCCAAGTCGCAGGTTCATGTCGGGCGAGAGCAACTGGTCGGTGGAGAAATGGTGAATCTTCGTCTCATGGGCCAATCCTTTGCCAACACTCGGCAGAAGCTGCATCAAGCCCATGGCATTTGCCGACGAGATCGCCTGGGGATTAAATTCTGATTCCTGCCGAATCAGTGATGCCACAAGATATGGATCAAGGTGATTTGCCTGCGCGTCGCGCTTCAACTCATCCCAGTACGGACGCGGAAACAGACTTTCCCAGACTGGCCGCGGGATCTGGCTGATCTCGGCAGAAAAATAGCCTGGAACAGCGCGTTTGAGTGCTTCAATGGCGCGGATATAGCTCCCTGAATCGCTGAAAATATCCGCTAAGGCCTTTGCCATCCAAGGGGCAGTTGCGGTGCCCGCAGCCTGGAGTTCCTTGACCGCAAAATCATACAGGGCCGCATTGGCCAGCAGTTTTGCCTTTTCCGCGCGCAGGTCATCGGCCGGCGGGTCCCAGTCCTTTGGCGGGGCCGTAAGAGGTGGCAGTTTGTCGAGCACGTCAGGATCGCCTACATCTTCCACGCCGATCTTTGCCAGCCGCTCGCGGGCCAGATTAGCGTAGTAAAAATAGCGATAGTTCTCTGACAGCTTCTCGTAATAAGCGCGCGCAATGGGCTTATCGCCCTCGTCTTCAGCAATGCGTCCGCGCCAGTAAATGGCAGCCGAAACCTCAGCCGACGAAGGGTAAAACGCAAGCTGTTCCTCAAGAAGGCGCTTGGCTTCATCCTTCTTTCCCATCCGATATGTCAGCCAAGCCGTCTTCCAGTGGGCATAGGGAGAAAACCTTCCGTTCTGCTGCCGTTCATAAATTTCGGCGTAGTACTTTGCTCCCGTATCAAAGTCGCCCTTGAGCAGATACATATTGCCGGAGGAAAGCAGAGCTTGCTGGAACCAAAAGCTCTCAGGAGCAAGCGAGCGCAGTTGAGAAATAAAATCATTGTGCTTGTCTTTGTCGTCCTTGTCGCGCGCAATTTCCGCCAGAAAGTAGAGCGCCTCGGCTTTAGCGGCATCTGGCGCTGACTGGTTCTGGATCACCGTCTCAAAGAGACGTTCAGCATCATCGCGCTTCCGAGCCCGATAAAGGGCAGCCGCAAACTGCGTCTGGATCAGCGGCATCCGTTCTGGAGGAGCTTGGCCAGTCAGTGAGCTCAGCTCGGAAACAGCATCGGCATAGCGATGCGCCTTCATCAAGAGCTCGGCTCGAGTGTAGCGTTCTTCAAAAGTACCTGAAGGCGGTGCCTCACCTCGGCTCTGGAGCGTCATTGCTGCCAGGGGAGCCTGATCGCTGGTCGGCATCTCAAAGTAAATCCTTCGCAGGGTCTCCGCAGCCTGGTCTTTCATCCCCTCGGCCTGATAGGCGCCGGCCAGGGCATATTCAACGTCTGCACTCATTGGCGTGCGATGCTTCTCAAGAAACGTCACTGCCTCCCCCGACTTGCCTGTGGCAACCAGAGCGTTGCCATAGAGAAGCACCACGTCGTGGAGGTGAATTGAATCCGGATGTCTCTGCTCAAAACCCTCAAGGGTTTTGAGCACCTCAGCGGAGTTGTTTTCTCCCTGCCAGGCGCTGGCCCTCAACCACTCCAGGTAATCTCCGAGCACCGGCTCGAGCGGCTGAGCCGTTTTCCACGAGTCGCGCGCTTTGATGTAATCCTTATCCAGATAGTGGGCATAACCCAGCACCAACCAGGCCAGAGGTGCAGCATCATCTTTGCGATGGCGGTGAGCGTATTCCTCAACTCCTGCATACGCCTGGGGCGAGCGGTTCTCCAGGAGCTGCTGCGCCATCGGCTTCAGGTCAGCTGAAGCCACGAAAGCCCGCTTCATGTGACGCAGGCGAGCACGTTCTTTGGCCGTCATTACGTGCTTTTTTTTGCTGTGCGACGCCTGCTTCTTCTTGTGTGGGGTCTGCGCGAAAGTAGCGGAGGGGGCCAGCAAGGCCGCGAGACAAATCAGAGTTAACAAGCTTCGAACTGCCACAAATTCCTTCGTCAACGCGGAAATCCATCTCCCATAAGAGAAACGTCATTGTCCGCGAGTATACGTATTAATTCCTGATTGAAATAATTGGCTGAAGCCACCGCGCTTTCACTATAACGTTTGTCGTAGGTGGCCCGGCTCTTTTCAATGTCTTCGCGCAATCGCGTGTAGAGGTCCTGGTTCTTCTTGCCCTGAGCAACTTTGGCCTGGTTGTAGAGCATGATTTCCTCCACCAGCAGCTTGGCAAACCGCTTGGCCTTTTTGTGCAGATCAGCTTCGTCCGCGGAAGAAAAAGTCTGCGGCACGGGTGCTGCGGCTGGAGCAGCCGGGGCAGATGCAGCCGCAGGCATGGCGGCGCTTGCAGCAGCGCTCGCAACTACAGGCGGCGCGGATTCATACTCCTGGACCGGAGCCAGCGCGGACTCGCCTTTACGTGTTCCCGTTTCCAGGCACAAAGCAGCGAATCGAGTCAGCACGCTGAGAGCCGACGCATCAAATCCGCCCTCAGCTTCTGTTCCCCCGTCCGCGTAGATCAACGCAGCCGCCTTGTCCTTGACCACAAGCGGCAGGACCAGGCACGAATCTTCAGCAGGAGACTTCACTGCGGCGAGAAAGCCAGCGTCAAATTCAGACGACCTTCCTGCTGCGGGCGCGCGCCCGCCGATCGCATCGGTCATCAGACCGCGTCCCGCGCTCAGATTCGTACCCTTCAGCAGCTCGTTATTCTCAAAGCCATTCCCCTGCCATCCTGTGACGGTACCGCCTTTCACAACGAAGAGCGCCACACGGGCCGCAAACTTCGAACAGCCATCCAGAAGGTAACGGAGAATTTCCGCCTGGCTGTTTCCATCCTGGATGTGCGTAGCTGCGCCGCTCAGCAATGCGGTTGGAGAAGGTTCCCTGCTCTGCGCGAGGGCTTCTACTGCTTCCGTCGCACGAGCCACAATGTCATCCCGCAAGCCGGGCAGCGCTGCTTCCAGCCCTTGCGCGACGGCCTGTTCGATGATCGACCGGATATCAGACGGACGTGGCATTCTTCACTTTTTTTTCGGTATAAGCCGCGATTATATGTTGTACTGCGCTCCTGTCAACCTGTGAGGTTACTGAAGTAAGCACCCTCTAGTATCTTAGTAGTGACTCGGGCCGGAGCGCCATATCTAGCTGCCATTGCGGCCCCAGGCCGGAGGTGGCATTTGATAAAACCCCGATTCATCACTCTGGTTCCGCTTCTGCTGGCTTCTCTTGCTCTACTCCAGGGCCAGGCCACCCGTAAGCGCAGTACTGGCGCTGTTGTCCCTAGCCAGCAGCAGATTGCTGAGACCATCCAGCACCTGGAAAGCGAACTCCGCATTGCTACGATGAAGGGCGATGCATCCTGGTTTGAGGAGCATTTGGCGCCAAATTACGCTGACGTAGATGCGCAGGGGAAAGTCAGCACCCGGGCTGACGTGATCGAGTTCTATCGCACCACTCAGCCGGAGTACGAAACCTGGAACCTGAGTGAGGGTACCGCCCTCACCTTTAACGCTGATACTGTGATTCTCACAGGCAAAGTTGAACTGGACGGCACGGTTCGGGGACAGCATGTTTCCGGCAGCTTCCGCTATGTACGGGTCTGGATCCGTCAGGGCCTCGACTGGCAACTAGCGGCACAACAGGCCACACGCATCGCCGGGTAGAGCCGCCTGTTTTACTCAACTACCAGCTTGGCTGTCATGTCATCGTGATGCGGGCCGCAGATTATTCCGCACTTTACCGGATATTCGCCCTTGGCTTTTGGCGTAAACGTAATGGTGGTCGTGCGACCCGGTTGCACCGCCTCTTTAATTCCAAGATCGGGAACGTCAAATCCGTGCTGTACGTCGGCCGTGGTCACATCCAGCGAAACCGGTTGCCCGCTCTTCACTCGTATAACGGCGGGCTCAATCGCGTACTTGCGCATGACTACATTGATGTGCTGTCCGGGACCTTCGCTCTTGTGGCATCCTGCCGCGAAGAAAAGGAAACTTAGAAGGATAAGGTAAAGCAAGGAATTCGTTTTCATATACAGGGGATCAGAGCCGCGGCAGAACAAAAAGTTACGCCTTGGTCTGAGTCACTGGATTGGGCTCTTTTTTATTTGGAGTTGGTCCTTTCGGACTGCAGAACATAGTAAATTAATTGAGTCGGAGTTGCATGCCAACCATCCAAAAGAAGGCTGTCGAAGGTGTTACTGATGAGATGGCACTGGTTCACGCTGCTAAAGGCGGGGACCTGGAGGCCTTCAGTCAGCTGGTCAATCGCTATGACCGCAACATCTTTCGCATAGCGCAGCACATCACGCACAACGAGGAAGACGCCCAGGACGTGGTTCAGGACGCCTTTCTTAAGGCGTACCAGAATCTTGAGCAGTTCC
>DASUBD010000033.1:0-8609 GCA_035763445.1 Candidatus Angelobacter sp. | reverse complement strand
GGATTCATGGAGCCGCTGATGTCAAGCACAATCACCAGCCGGCTCTGCTGCCGCCTGCGATTCTTGAAACTGAGGTCAATCAGTTCGCCGCCGCGATGTATGTTTCGCCGTATCGTGCGCCGCAGATCAATCTGCTTCCCTGCTGTCATCATCTTGAGCCGGCGCGAAACTCGCAGGCTCATCCGCTTCAATAGTTGTGCGGCAATTTTCTCCAGATCGGCCAGATCGTCTTGTGAAACCTGAGAAAAATCGGACTTTTTGAGGCGGTCAGTTTTGCTGCCGCCCAGCACAAACTTTCCGGCGTCTTCTGCTTCCTTGCCCGTATTTCCCGTACCCAGTAGTGAAACTGCGCTGCTCTGCGGCTGTTCTTTGCTCTGCTCTCTCCGGACTGCCGGATGCTGTTTCGCGCTCCTGTCCACCTCGCGCCAGAATAGCCAGAACAACTCGTCAAAGCGGTCCCACTCTTCTTTTGAAGAGCACAGCACGGCGCGCAATCCCGTTTTCAGCAGCTCACGATCTTTGATGCCTATGAACCTCGCCACCTCCAGCGCGTCCACTGTTTCCTTGATGCCCGTGGAAAGTCCTTCCACACGCACGAACCGGCAAAAGCTCGTAATCAGCTCCGTCATTTTGCCGTGCGACTGAGACATAACTTATCTGGCTTCCGAAATTAATGCTTCCAGTCCCGCTGCTTTGATCTTGGCTGCATCCTCCACGGATTTGGAGAGGCATCCCAGCGTTGCTTCCGCGGAGGGGACATCCAATTTGTGCCGATCCAGTGACATCAATGCCTGCGCCCAGTCCAGGGTTTCCGCCACACCTGGAGATTTGCTCAAGTGCAGTTTTCTCGTCGCCTGCACAAAGTTCACCACCTGCCGTCCCAGCTCTTCTTCGATTCCCGGCAATCGTGCGGTTACAATCTGCAGCTCTTTTTCCAGGCTGGGATATTCGATCCAGTGATAGAGGCAGCGGCGCTTGAGTGCATCGCTCAGCTCCCGGCTGCGATTGGAAGTAAGAATCACAAAGGGAACATGCCGCGAGCGAATGGTCCCCAGCTCGGGGATACTGATCTGAAAATCAGAAAGCAACTCGAGAAGAAACGCCTCGAAAGCTTCATCAGCACGATCAACTTCATCCACCAGGAGCACAGGTGAAATATCTTCTGCCTGGATGGCCTGCAGGAGCGGCCTTTCCATCAGAAACTCGCGGCTAAAAATGTGCTTTTCTTTTTCCTCGACCGTTTCGCTGGTTCCTTCTTCAATCTTGATTGCCAGCAATTGCTTTTGATAGTTCCATTCGTAGACGGCCGAGTTCACGTCAAGCCCTTCATAACATTGCAGGCGGATCAGGCGAGTGCCCAGGAATGCAGCCAGAACTTTGCCCACCTCCGTCTTGCCCAATCCTGCGTGGCCTTCCAGCAAAACCGGCTTGCCCAGCTTCACGCCCAGAAAGATCACAGTGGCTAGAGCTGGATCGGTGATGTAGCCAAGATTCTCAAACCCACGGACCACATCCTGAACGTCTTTGATCTGCTTTCCCCTGGCAAGGGTCGGAGGCGGCATAAACGCTATTACCGCTTTCCTGCGGTACCATCGGCGGGTTTATCAGTCTGAGGCTCTGGTTCGCTGCTCTCTTGTGATGAAGAGCCTTTGCCGGTAAAACTGGCTTTCAAAGCAGAGAATGCCAGTCCGACACCGCTGATGGGCTTGGGGCTGCCGGCGGGCTGTTCCATATCGCCCGATTGCAGCATCTGGCGAAAGTTGCTGGTGAACTGGTTAAACATAATGTTGGAAACTTCATTGATCATGCGCCCGCCCATCTGCGCAAGAATGCCCACGATTCCCAGCTCTGAGACGCTGGTCACTTCTGTGCCGCCGCTTTCCAATGGCCTTAGCTTGCCCGTCATCTTCATTGACGCGCTGCCTTTGCCCCGCGTGTCCTGCCCTTTGCCCAGGATTTCAATCTCGTATGCCGCCGGATCAATGCGCACGATCTGCACTTGCCCTTTGTAATCGCTCACGCTCGGGCCCACTTTTACGCTGATGGCGCCTTTGTAAGTCTTCTCATCCACCTGTTCGGTGATCTGCGCACCCGGCACACATGTCACCACCTTGCGTGGATCGCTCAGGAAAGCCCACACCTTTTCCGGTGGGTCCGGCACCTCAAATTTTTTTTCGATGGTTACTGCCATGGACTGTTAACCCGTAACTCCCTTCTCCTTCAGGATATTCCAGACTTTCCACGGCGTGACTGGCATATCAATATGCTTCACGCCCAGATGCGCCAAGGCGTCCACCACTGCGTTCACGAACGCAGCCGGCGAGCCCACATTGGGCGATTCGCCGATTCCCTTCGCGCCAAATGGATGATGCGGAGATGGCGTTACCGTTTTGTCTGTTTCCCAGTTCGGTGTTTCCACTGCCGTTGGCAGCAGGTAATCCATAAACGTTCCGCCCTGAACGTTGCCGTTTTCGTCGTAGTCGATCTGCTGCATAAAGGCGATCGCCAGCCCTTCCGTCAGGCCGCCATGGATCTGCCCTTCAACAATCATTGGATTAATGATGTTGCCGCAGTCATCCACCGCCAGAAAGCGCCGCACTTTGATCTCACCCGTCCCCTTGTCAATGTCAACCACACAAATGTAAGTCCCGAACGGGAACGTCAGGTTGGGCGGATTGTAATAATCCACTGCTTCCAACCCTGCTTCCACATCTGGCGGGTGATTTGTATATGCCGCGAAAGCAATATCCTGGATCGTCTTTGCTTTGCTCGGAGCTCCTTTCACGAAGAACTTGCCCGGCTCCCATTCCAGGTCCTGCTCGCTGCACTCCAGCAGGTACGCCGCAATCTTTCTTGCTTTTTCCTGAATCTTGCGGCATGCCACTGCTGTTGCCGCGCCGGAGGTTGGCGTACTGCGGCTGGCGTAAGTACCAAGTCCGTAAGGAGCAGTATCAGTGTCGCCCTCTTCTACTGTGACGTCCGCTGCCGGTATACCCAACTCTTGCGCAACAATCTGGGCATACGTAGTCTCGTGTCCCTGGCCCTGGCTCTTGGTTCCCATGCGGCAGATTGCTTTGCCGGTGGGATGGATGCGGATCTCCGCGCTGTCAAACATCTTGATTCCCGCGATGTCAAAGGTATGGGCTGGGCCTGCGCCCACAATCTCAACAAACGTCGAGATGCCAATCCCCATCAGCTCGCCCTTCTTGCGCTTTTCTGCCTGCTCTTTGCGCAACGCGTCATATCCGATCTTATCCAGCGCGAGTTTGAGGTTCTTTTCATAGTCGCCGCTGTCGTATTCCCACCCCAGTGGTGATTTGTAAGGGAACTTATTCGCCGCAATGAAGTTCTTGCGCCGCAGCTCAACCGGATCCATCTTGAGCTCCTGCGCCAGCACGTCCACCGCGCGCTCAATCAGATATGCGGCTTCAGTCACGCGGAACGAGCAGCGATAGGCGATCCCGCCTGGAGCTTTGTTGGTATAAACGCCATCCACCTCGCAGAACGCATTCTTCAGGTCGTAGTTGCCGGTGCAAATCGAAAACAATCCAGCCGGGAACTTGGTCGGCTGAGCTGCGGCATTAAACGCTCCGTGATCAGCCAGCGTCTTCACCCGCAAGGCTTTCATGGTGCCGTCCTTGTCGGCACCAATCTCAGCCTCCATGTGGTAGTCGCGGGCAAATCCGGTTGACATCAGATTTTCTGACCGCGTCTCAATCCACTTCACCGGAATGCCAGTAGTCAGTGAAGCCACAATCGCGCAGACATAACCAGGATAAATCGGCACTTTGTTTCCGAATCCGCCACCTATGTCAGGCGAAACGACGCGAATATTGTTCTCCGGAATGCCACCGACCAGGGCAAACAGCGTTCGATGCGCGTGCGGCGCCTGCGAAGTGAGATACACAGTGAGCCGTCCGGTAGCACGATTGAAGTCCGCCACGCAGCCGCACGTCTCCAGAGGCGCCGGATGGCAGCGCTGGAAAAACGCATTCACCTTGGCTTTGACCGGCGCGTCAGAGATCGCCTTGTTCGTGGCGTCTCTGTTTCCTACTTCCCAGTGAAATATATGGTTGGTCTTCTGTTCCCGGTCCTCGCGCAGGATTGGCGCACCCGGATCCTGGGCCTTCTTGGGATCTACCAGCACCGGCAGCTCTTCATAATCAACTTCCACTAGCTCGGCTGCGTCAGCCGCGGTGTAGCGGTCTTCCGCTACCACAAACGCTACTTCCTGAGCCTGAAACAACACTTTGCCTGTGGCCAGCACCATCTGCTTGTCCCCGGAGAGAGTCGGCATCCAGGCCAGACCAGCCTTGGCCAGGTCCTCACCGGTAATGATTGCCAGCACGCCGGGTAGCGCTTTAGCTTTTTCAATATTGATGCTCTTAATGCGGGCATGCGCATACGGGCTGCGCACCAACTGCCCATAAACCATTCCGGGCAGGTTCACGTCATCGACGTAATTGCCTTTGCCCTGGATGAAGCGGAGGTCTTCTTTGCGCTTGATCGAGTGGCCCATGCCACCGACTTCAGGAGTGGTCTTAAACATTACTTTGTACCTCCCTGGGCCATCCCTTTCTCGTTCATCCTCTTCGCGGCGTCCAGCACAGCCTTCACAATGTTCTGGTAGCCAGTGCAGCGGCACAGATTTCCGGAAATTCCCCAGCGGATGTCATCTTCCGTCGGGTTTGAGTTTTTCGAAAGCAGCGCGTAAGAAGCCATCAACATGCCTGGAGTGCAGAAGCCGCACTGCAAGCCGTGCTCCTGCTTGAAGCCTTCCTGCAGAGGATGTAAAGCGCCATCTTTGATCAAACCTTCCACGGTCATGATCTCAGCACCGTCTGCCTGAACGGCGAACATGGTGCAGGATTTCACAGTCTTTCCATTCACAATCACCGTGCATGCGCCGCAGTTGCTGGTATCGCAGCCAATGTGCGTGCCGGTGAGCGCGAGCGTCTCGCGGATAAAGTGCACCAGCAGCAGCCGCGGCTCAACCGCGGCTTCACGCTCGCGACCGTTGATCTTCACTTTGATCGTCTGTTTTGCCATCTTTGGAGTCCTCCCTTGTCGCTGGGCTGCTATTTCCCGGCGCGTTCCACTGCCTTCGCAATAGCGCGTTTGGTCAGCTCTTTTGCCAGGCCGCGCTTGTATTCGGCTGGCCCACGCAGATCAGACCCGGGTTGCGCATCTTCCGCCGCCAGCTTTGCTGCCTGTTCAATCGTAGGAGCATCTGGCTTTTTGCCGCGCAGGAAGTCTTCTGATTTGCGCGCCTTGATTGGCGTAGGTCCCACATTGGTAAGAGCAATGCCCGCCTTTTGAACTGCGCCTGAGCCGTCCAGTGTAAGTTGGACAGCGGCGGCGGCCGTGGCAAAGTCACCTACTTTCCGCTCCAGCTTGAAATACGCTCCGCCGCTCTTGGGTGGTGGAATGGCAATACGTATTTCCGTCAGGATCTCGTCCTGCTTCAATCCCGTGGTGAACAGAGTGACAAAGAACTCCTCAATGGGAATGACTCGCTCTCCCTTGGGGCCTGTAGCCACAACTTGCGCCCCCAGTGCGGTCATCGCGGCTGGATGATCGTTCGCTGGATCGCCGTGTGCCAGATTGCCTCCGACTGTCGCCAGATTTCTTACCTGCGGATCAGCAATCACATGCGCAGTGTCGAGCAGCAACGGATATTTAGAGCGAATAAGAGAGGAGCTTTCCAGCTCTGCCTCACGCGTGAGGCCGCCGATTTTCAGGAATCCTCCATCCTCCTTGATATAGGCCAGTCCGCTGATGCGGTTGATGTCAATGAGGTACGCCGGACGCGCCAGGCGCAATTTCATCATGGGAATCAGGCTTTGGCCGCCACTCAGGATTTTGGCTTCATCGCCGTGTTGCTGCAGCATGGCCACAGCTTCTGGAATGGTTTTTGGCCTGAGATATTCGAACGCCGGAGGAATCATGGTTCCACCTCTTGTGGTCCTAACAGTCCGATAATCGAATGCAACGACTGTTTGCTTATCGAGAGGATGTCCATTGTAATCATAACCGCGGAGTCGGGAAAGTCCGGAAAACCACCAACCTCCAAACTCCTGAAATATTTCGATGTTTAAGTATCCTCTTGCTTTTGAAGTTCGCGCATGGCGGGTCTATCATACGCATTAGCGATGTCCCTGGAACTCTACGCCAAAGCCGGTGAGCTGGCTGCCGGAAGGCAGTCCTTTGCTGTCGCCACTGTTGTGCGCGTAGAAGGATCTTCTTCTGCCCGGCGGGGTTCCAAAGCCATCATTGATGCCCAAGGCAACCTGGTCACGGGCTGGGTGGGAGGCGGATGCGCTGAAAGCGCCGTTCGCAGTGAAGCGCTCAAATGCATCCGCTCAGAAAAACCCACTCTGATTACACTCGACATGCAGGATGAAGTCCTTGGCGTTGGTATGCCCTGCGGAGGCATGATGGACGTCTACATTGAACCCGTGATCCCTGCCCCCGAGCTGATCATTGCCGGCCATGGCCGCATCGCAGAAACGCTCGCCGAGCTCGGGGCTCTGATGAATTTTTCCGTCACAGTTCACGACCCGTCCGCGCAAAAGGACAAATTCCCAGCCGCTGAGCGCATCGTCAATCGTGATTTTGACGTAACGGAAATCGCCTTTGGTCCACGCACCTACGTAGTCATTGCCACGCTGCACAAGAATGATCATTTGTGGCTGCAACGCGCGCTGGAAGGAGAAGCTGCATACGTGGCGCTGGTCGCCAGTACCCATCGCTCACGCCTGGTGCTCGACTATCTTCTTGCGGAAGGCATGGCGCCGGAAAAAGTGGAAAGTGTCTGGGCGCCCGCCGGCCTTGATCTGGGTGCGGCAACACCGGAAGAGATCGCACTAAGCATCATGAGCCAGATTGTTGTGCTCCGGCGCGGCGGAAACGTTGGAGCGCTTAAGGACCGGCTGAACCAGAAGCATGAGGCTGCGAACCCACCAGCGGATAGAACCAGTGACAAAGTCGTGCGCCAATGCGACGCCACTCCAAAGCCTTAATTCCCTTGCTTGGACCTGTGGAGCACATAACTGCACACAGCATTCTTATCGCTGTACCCAGGCGATGTGAGCTGAAGTTGAATGCTGTCTCCCGCCTGATTCAACTCTACCCGCCAGCGTGACTCTGCCTGATGTGCAGGCCATTTAGGCATCAGCTTCAGTGCTGAATGCGCGAAACTGTACTCGTAGGTTCCAGACTGCTGAACACCGGCCCGGATCCCTAACTCCCGTCCAATCCAGAATTCTTTATCAACGTGGAACTTCCAATCCACGTCGTTGGCGGTTGCGGTTGGAACAAATGCCGAGCCGCTTTGCTTCGGGCTGCACGCGTGGCTGGAATCCACCCTCCAACTGCCGACGAGAGGATCGGCCTTTGCCGAATAGACCAGAACTTTCGCGTGGATCTTTTCTTTGCGCCCTGCTACGTCAGCATGCAGCAGGGCCGAAGTGCCCCGCGGCACGGAAGGCGCCACGGTCATCATGCCGGTTTTCGCCTCAACCAGAATCCCTTTCACCGCTGGCTCAATCCACCATGTGACGTCCGCCTTGAGCGGGAAAAGAGGCCCGTCAGGCACTGGATACATTACCCGGGCCTGATAACTGCCGCCCGCGGGCACCTCAATGGGCGAATCCGGCCCGATCATTGCATTGTCCATCGCCCACTGGCTTGGTTTTTCGGTCTGCCCGGATTGGGCTTTTTCGCCCAATGAAACCACCAGAATAGCGGCACAAACCAACATTACTGCTTTTAGCATGCTCACCCTTCACCAGAGCCAGCGGCCGTCCACTCGCCAGCCACCTCAGCCGATCTTACCTTTGTAAAAGCCGATTTACCGGAAGAAATCCCGCCTTTTTACAAAAACTTACGCTGTTCTCACTTCAGTGAGGCCCAGCTTTGCCATCATCTGCTGCTTGATAATGTATTTCTGTATCTTTCCTGTCACTGTCATGGGAAATTCAGACACAAAACAAACGTACTGCGGGATTTTGTAGTGCGCGATGCGGCCGCGACAGTAATCTTTGAGCTCCTCTTCCGTCATTGATTCCCCGCTACGCAATTTGATCCAGGCACAAAGCTCTTCCCCGTATTTGGGATCGGGCAGGCCTACCACCTGTGCCGCTTCCACCTTGGGATGCTTGAAAAGAAATTCCTCGATCTCGCGAGGGTACACATTCTCACCTCCGCGAATCACCATGTCCTTGATTCTTCCCACCACGTTGCAATATCCCTCAGCATCAATCGTTGCCAGGTCGCCCGTGTGCATCCATCTAGCGTCATCAATCGCTTCGCGGGTCTGCTCCGGCTCATCCCAGTAACCCAACATTACCGAATAGCCGCGCGTCAGCAATTCCCCTGCACTGCCTCGCGGAACAATTCGCCCTTCAGCGTCCACAATCTTCACTTCCAGGTGCGGCTGGATGCGCCCCACCGTCGAGACACGGCGTTCAATAGGATCGTCAATTGCAGACTGGAAACTCACCGGGCTGGTTTCCGTCATCCCGTAGGCGATCGTTATGTCGCGCAGGTGCATGGTATCCATGACGCGCCGCATCACCTCGATTGGACATGGAGCCCCGGCCATAATT
>DASUBD010000032.1:0-7066 GCA_035763445.1 Candidatus Angelobacter sp. | reverse complement strand
GCATCCGCCGCCGCGGCTGTTTTCCCATTCCATCTGGATCATCCAGTTGTGCCCGCCAAAGGTCTGGTTGAAGCGCGCGCCGTTAGAAGCGGTGGAGGTGGGGCCGAACTTGAAGTTGCACTTGTCGGCGTCTTCGTTGCCCGCCGAATCAAACCATGCGTTCAGGTCAGGATCGGTGATGGCTTCTTCGGTTTCATGAGTGATGACGTTGATCATGCCGTCAGCTCCACCCACGCCCGCTGAAGGGCTGTTCGGGCCGGTGCTCTGGATCTCACAACCGTTGGGGCACTGGTCCGTGTTGCCGATGAATGCCCATTTGATATCGGCGCCATTCAGCGTCTGGTGAGTGTGGAATCCGCAGAACTGGGTACAGAATCCGCTCTCTTTTACGTTCGAAGAGGTCAGGAACAGATACACGCCATTCGGGTCCGTGGGCAGTGCTCCGCTGGTCAACTGGGCAGAAATTGCTGCGGAGATTCTGCTGTTCCTCAGCCTTGTCCCTTGTGAACCGGTGTCACGAACTTCCTTGGAAAACAGCAGGTTGCCGCTCACATTACCGCCGGTATCGCCATAAGTGGTGTTGATCTTCTCATAGCCGGAGCCACCGAGAGCATTGGCGCCAAGGAATGTTTCGATCAGATTGATCGTGGTCTGGGTATTCGATCCCGTGCCGCTCCAGTTGCCGTACCAGATGATATAGATGGGAACCGGATTGCCCTTCAGAACTGGGCCGCCGTTGTAGTTGATGCCATTCCCCGTGACCACTGCTTGTCCACTGGGAACCGCAGCCGATACGGCCGAACCATCACCATTCGGGACCATATGCTCACCTGGTCCGGCGTTGTTGTCACGGATCTTTTGCGCCATCAAAAAGTTGGCGGCCAAAAGCACGAAGAGAAAAGCCAGGAAATACCGGATCTTTCCAAGGGGAAATTTCATGCTGACCTCACTAGAGTGGAATTTACAGAATTCTGCCGGAAGGAACGAACGGATAATGCCTGTATCAGTGGGGCTGGTCATTTGGACCTAAGCAAAACGCAACGGCCCGTCTTTACCCGCTACGGTCCAATGAGTGTACTACCAGAGTTTCAGGAGAGCAACTTGAAAATTAGAATCCTCTAATCCTTTACGCAAATGCGCCCCTCGCCTGACAAAAAAGCCGCCCGGAGAACCGGACGGCTCTGATTTGAGTTGCGAATTTGTTAATTGGTGAAGAACGGGCCGCCCAGGGTCTGGTCGCATCCGCCGCCGCGGCTGTTTTCCCATTCCATCTGGATCATCCAGTTGTGCCCACCGAACGTCTGGTTGAAGCGAGCGCCGTTCGCAGCGGTCTGCGTCGGTCCAAATTTGAAGTTGCACTTGTCGGCATCTTCGTTGCCGGCTGAATCGAACCATGCGTTCAGATCAGGATCGGTGATGGCTTCTTCGGTTTCATGAGTGATCACGTTGCTCATGCCATCCGCACCGCCTACGCCCGTCGATGGGCTGTTGGGGCCGGTGCTCTGGATTTCGCAGCCGCTGGGGCACTGGTCAGTGTTGCCGATGAAGGCCCACTTGATATCGGCGCCGTTGAGCGTCTGATGCGTGTGGAAGCCGCAGAACTGAGTGCAGAATCCGCTCTCTTTCACGTCCGAGGAGGTGATAAAGAGATACACGCCGCTAGGATCGGTGGGCAGAGCTCCGCTGGTGAGCTGGGCAGAAATGGCCGTGGAGATTCTGCTGTTCCGGAGCCTGGTTCCCTGCGACCCGGAATCAGAAACCGCCTTGATGAAATTCAGATGGCCGCTCACGTTTCCAGTGGTGTCACCGTACGTGGTGTTAATGGCTTCATAGCTGGAGCCGCCCAGAGACGTGCTTGCCAGGAATCCCTGGATCAGGCTTTGAGTGGTCGGCGTGTTCGATCCCGTGCCGTTCCAATTGCCGTACCAGATGATGTAGATGGGCACCGGATTGCCCTGCAGTACCGGACCACCGTTGTAGTTGATGCCATTCCCTGTCACCACGGACTGCCCGGTCGGGACAGCGGCCGCAGCGGCGGTGCCGTCACCGTTCGGGACCATTTGCTGGCCTGGCCCGGCGTTGTTGTCGCGAATCTTTTGCGCCATCAAAAAGTTGACTGAGAGAATTACAAAAAGAAAAGCTAGAGCCAATCTCATCTTTCCACTGGGAAGTACCATTGAAGACCTCACATTTGGGAAATTTTACTTTCAACTCGTGCTAATTCTGTCGGTGAGGGATAACAGAAAGGAACGCTCAGACGGCAGAATCTGAACTCAAACTCAACGCGGCCACAAGCGAGCTTGGCCACAGACCCGAGAGTTGGCGGAGTGTAGCATTTCGGCCTCTTACGCTTATCAGCTACTCAGAAAAATTTCCATTTTCAGGAATTCTGCAGAAATTGACAGTTGCGCATGGATAGAAATTGTCAGGCCATTTGAGAAAAAGGCCGCCGGATCTCCGACGGCCTTATTTCAGAGCTGAAAAATTAGAGATGTTGTGCGCAAGCTCCGCCACCGGAGTTACGCCAGTTCTGTTGCAGCATCCAGTCGTTGTTGCCAAAGGTCTGATTGAACCTGGCACCCGCTGATTTTCCCGCCGCGCTGCAAATGCTTGTGGAAGTGCAGGTGGAGGTTGCGCCGAAGTTGAAATTGCATTTGTCGGCGTTTTCCTCGCCGTTGGTATCGAACCATGCGTTCAAATCAGGGTCCGAAATGGCCTCTTCCAGTTCGTGCGAGATCACGTTCGCCATTCCATCCGCGCCGCCCACACCCGTAGCCGGGCTGTTCGGGCCGGTGGTCTGGATTTCGCAGCCGCTGGGGCAGCGGTCCGGGTTCCCGACGAATGAGTACTTGATATCTGTGGTGCCGATCGTCGAGTGAGTGTGCCAGCCGCAGTACTGAGTACAGAAGCCGGAAGTCTCACTGATGTTGGAGGAAGTCAGCACAAAGTACACGCCATTGCTGTCGTTGGGCAGCCTGCCGCTGCTGATCGCGTTGGCCACCTGAGTGCGAACGCCCGAGTCACTCAGGTTCGTGCTGCTGCTGACAATCGTGCTGCCGCCGAAGCTGACATTACCGCTCACATTGCCTGTGTTGTCGCCGTAAGTTGTGTTCACTTTCTCAATATTCGAGCCACCAATGGTGCCCAGGAAGTGCTCAATCAGGCTTCTGGTAGCTGCTGTGTTTGACCCGCTGCCGCTCCAATTGCCATACCAGACGATGTAAGCATGCACGGGATTGCCTCTCATAACAGGCCCGCCGTGATAGTTGATTCCATTGCCGGTAACCACCGTCTCGCCGATGGGTCCCGGTACAGGTGCGGCGGTTTGACCCGATGTCCCGTGCTTGCCGTTTGGCGTGTTATCGCCGCTCGGGGTTACCAGCGGTTTCTGCGCGGCCATGAAGTTCACGGCCAGGAACATAAACAAAAACGCAAATACGACTCTCATCTTTCCAAGGGGAGATGACATTCGAACAACCTCACTTGTTTGGAATTTGCTGCTTCTGCTTTTTGAAATGAACAGAGGAAGCCGGGTACGGACCATATGATCTGCCTCTTACGTGGTACGAGCCTTCGTTCCCTACACCCGGAATACTTTAATGTCGAAGCAGTCTATAACAACATTTCAAAAGTTCAGCGTACCGATTTGGGAATCTGAAAAAAAAGATACTAACTTCAAGAGCACCTCTGGACTGGAGTTTGGCAATTAAGAAGCTCTCATTGATTTTTGAAAGGATGCGGGTGAGTTTTCAGCAGTTCCAAACTGGCATTAGGAGATGATGATTTTCTTTTCCCATGGATCACCGTCACTGGGCGCGCCTTCATCCAGTTGTTGCTGCACACTCATCATCGATGCGCTTTCACGTGGAGGCGCCGCAATGTCACCAGCGGCGGCTGCGTGCGCCAGAGGAGGCGCAACCGGTTGCGGATCCACCGGCAACAAGTGTGCGTTTTGTGCAGCCCATTTTGCCGCAAGCCCATTGAGCGGGCTCTTGGTGTTGTATTCCTGGTAAGCGATCATGCGCCCGATGCGAATGATCAGATCATCCAGTGATTCCGCTGCCGCCCAGAAATCACCGATGCAAACGGAACTGTCATCAAAGTTGGGATGAAAAACCGGCGTCAGCATGCGGCATTGCGGCGCGCGCCGTGGATAACCCAAAGTGAGGTTGACTTCCAGAAGATGTTCGTTCCGTTCGAGGATGGAACCGTCCGGCGCGACATAAAGCCCGCGCAGGGAATACTGGAACCGATAGAGTTCGGGAGGCATGCCCGCCGTGCCGACCATGCGGACCACTGGCCAGTCGCGAAAGCGTTGCTGCAAAGATTCGTAGTCGAGTTTTAAACGCCGAATTCTGGGTGACAACATAAGCTAGATCACAAAGGCCAGACCTGTATTTCGCGCGGCGGTAAACAGCACCGCAATTACCGCTACAGCCATCCATGCCGCGTGCGGAATACGGAAGTCAGGCGACTGATTGCTCCGGGCGCCACGAAACCAGACAATCACAGACCAGACAAAACTCAGCGGAACAAGCATCGTCAAAAGAGCATTGTAGTGCCACGCGCCAGCCAGATTTCCATGCAACATCTCATAGAGAGCTCGAGTGCCACCGCATCCGGGGCACAAAAAATGGGCGTACGTGTAAAACGGGCAGCGCGGATAAAACCCATACTGCGTAGGCGGAAACGCAAAAAGGATCGCAATTCCTGCGGCAGCCGCTCCGGCCACCAACCTCTTTGTCACCCGGCTTGCGCTCATGATTGGGGTTCCAGTATTCCAGTCTTTTTCCATCGACTGATTCGGGACAGATGGTATTGAAAGTAAAAGACCGAAAAGAAGAAGGTCATCACCCCGCTGAGCCGCAGATTGATGGGTTCAACGGAGTTGTAATACTCTTCGAGATCGCTGCGCACCGCGAAAATACCAACGAACTGCACGACCAGGCAGCCCAGGTAGAGAACCGTCCAACCTGGATTGCTCTGCCCTCCATTCAGGGCGCGCAGGAATCCGCTCAGAAAAGAACTGCCGAACGCACCGCCAATCCCAATGCAGATCAAGAGCAGTGCTTTGCTCTCCGGCCTGATCTTGCGCGCGAATGCTGCTTCAACAATCAGCCAGGCAGAGAAAAACAAGCCGCAGCTCACTAGCCCGATGAGCAGTACCAGGGCCCAATGCAGGTCAGCCGGCACCGCTGGCGCGGAGAATGCTGGCGCAGCCGCCGTACCATATCCAGAAGAAGGACCGGCGTAGACACTCCCGCCGCCATATTGGGGACCGCCGTACGCTGTCCCCGGGCCGGCATAAACCGTGCCTGCAACCGGCGAATTGGGTGAAGCCCCGAGCCCCGGAATATTCCCGATTACCTCCGCCACCGGCACCCAGTCTGGCATTCCCTCGCTGCGCGTAAGATCGCTGGGAGAGATATTTCCCTGCGTAACATAGCGTTGCAGGTCTGCCAGAGTATAGGGGCCGTATTCATTGAGTTCTCTGCGAATGTAATATTTCATTTCCTGTTATTCAGCTGAACTTGATTCCTGCGCTGTCCTTTTCAATGATGCAAATCTCAATCACCGCCCAGATCCAGGCTGCCACGGCCAGATAGAAGAAACTCAACACAGTCAGGCACAACTGGCCCACCGCCTTGCCCGTGTAGCCTGCGTAAAAATTGTGGGCTCCAAACGCCCCCAGAAAAATTCCCAGCACAATAAACGCAGTACGGCTTTTGGGAGGGTGCATGGCCAAAGCAGCAGGCTGAGCACTCATCACGGCTCCGAATTGCGGCTGACCATAGAGCGCCGGCTGCGCCGCAACGTATTGAGACGTCACCGGAACTGCCGCTCTCAGCTCAGCGTGCGAGACCTGCAGCTTGGGATCATCAGCGGGAGCACGCGGGCAGCCGAACACGGTGCAGCCTCCGTTCTCCTGGTAACAATCTTCGTGGTGCGGCATGCCACAACCCGGGCAATAGATCTTCACCAGGCCTTCCTGATCAAAAGACATCCTGCAATAAGGACATGTAGTGGCATCGCTCATCTATTTCCGGTGCCTCTCGCGGAAGTGAAACGCGTACCGCCCGATCTGGACCAGGTCTCCGCTTTGCAACGCACGGTTTTTTGCCGGCTGTCCGGAGACGTACACTGGCCCGTCGGCATGCAGGAATGTCTGCGCGCCGCGCAATTCAATACTGCCGTGCCGCGGAAGAACGGCTGGATCTTTGAACAGATAGATATCGGATTGCTGGCTGCTGCCAATGACCGTCAATTGCTTGTAAAGGATGAACTGCTTGCCGGCGAGCGGCCCTGAGGCGACATAAAGCCAGCGATCTTTGAGCGCGCTTTCTACAATGCCCATCGCCACACCTGTTGCCAGACCAAACAAGGCAAAACCAACCGCGCGGCTGGGTGCGCCAGCCCTGGTCGCCAGCGATATGGGATCAAAGACCATCCCACCCAGACCTGCACCAATCACCCCTCCCAGGATCCCGTACTGCACTTTCTTGCCGGACTGGTCAACCAGCCCGTAGATGATGCCGCCAGCGATGCCGAAGATCATCCATGCAATCCCGCGCGCCACCCAGAATGCAGGATTTCTGTAGGTCTGCACGCCCAACTGGGCAACGACCGCCAGCGTAATGGTGAAAATCAGATTGGCCACCCAATCAAATATGAATCCGCCTACAAAGCCAAGCACCAGAGAAAGCAAACCACGCCACACCGCTTTCCTTGCCGAGCGCTCTACAATGCTCTCCGCAGCTCCAAACCCAAAGCACATAAACATCACCACGAACGGGAGCATCATGTAATTGCCCCAGCGGTGGCCACCACCATCGATGAACCATGGTTCGCAGAATGCCCAACCCACCAATGCGCCCACAAAGCCTGCGATTCCGAGATAGAACCAGCCCTTCAGGAAGAAATTAGCTTTGCCCTGGTCTTCAATAATCGGTTCCGATCCAGGCGCGGCGATATTGCCGTATTGCCGTGCAGCTCCAGGCGCAACCGCGGCAGCGGCTGCAGCTGGGCTGCTGACCGTCGAAACTTTTTCCAGATCTTCCAGCGTGAT
>DASUBD010000031.1:0-4270 GCA_035763445.1 Candidatus Angelobacter sp. | reverse complement strand
TCCCATTGGCGACGCTCAGCAGCAAACCCTGCAGCTTTTCCGCAAGCAGCCGGACGGCATGATTTCCCGCACCATGATGGAGGGCTGCCGCTTTGTTCCTCTCATTGGACGCCATGGGTTCGCGGCGTGATGTCACCATTCGGATTCAGAAGCGCTCACATGGCTGCAACTGCCTCGCTAAAGGCTAAGGGCTAAGAGCTAAGAGCTGGTTCTATTACAATATCCAGTGCCTCTTTTCACCAACATCAAAGTTACGCTGGAGATGATCAAGTGGGAGCACTCGATTTTTGCGCTCCCGTTTGCGCTTTGTGGCGCCATGCTCGCCGCCGGAGGTCTGCCAACCGCAGCGCAGCTTGGCTGGATTATTCTCTGCATGGTATCAGCCCGTTCGGCCGCGATGGCGTTTAATCGCCTGGCTGACGCGCAGATTGATGCGGCGAATCCCCGCACCGCCACTCGCGCCATTCCCGCTGGCGTGCTTTCACAGAAATTTGTGGGCGCTTTTGTGGTGGTTTCATGCGCCATCTTTGTTGCTGGCGCTGCGCAGCTCAACCGGCTTACTCTTTTCCTCTCACCGCTCGCGCTCTCTGTGATTCTGCTCTACTCGTACACCAAGCGCTTTACCCGCTGGTCTCACATTGTTCTGGGAATCGCGCTTGGAATTGCCCCTGCTGCGGCTTGGATCGGGGTCCGTGGCTCGCTTGATCCACGCATTCTGTTACTGACTGCAGCGGTTACTTTTTGGGTGAGCGGTTTTGATGTGCTCTATGCCTGCCAGGACATTGATTTTGATCGCGCCAACGCTTTGAATTCCGTGCCTCAGGCATGGGGCGTAACGCGCGCGCTGTGGGTGGCGCGAACTCTGCATGTGCTTATGCTTGCTCTATTGATTGCTCTGGTGATTGTGTTTGGGCTGGGGAAGATCGCCTTTGTTGGCGTCGCGCTGGTTGCCCTGCTGCTGGCTTATGAACATTCGCTGGTTTCGTCCAGTGACCTCAGTCGATTGAATGCGGCGTTCTTCACCATGAATGGTGTGATTGCCGTGGTATTTTTTGTATTTGTCGCAACTGACCTGCTGCTGCATCACTCCTGATCCCACTTCCTGCAGCGCTTGAATGGGATTCGCGTGTCCCGCCCTTTCGAACCGGCGGCTCTCGCGCTGCACAGCGGCTTTTGCATCCTTTAAACTAATACACGCATGCGTGATCCAGTTGAACTCGAAATCTTCAAGAGCCTTTTCCACTCGATTGCGGAGGAAATGGGGGCAGCGCTGCGGCGCACCGCTTTTTCCCCCAACATAAAAGAGCGGCGTGATTATTCCTGTGCCGTGTTCGATGGCGACGGCGAAGTAGTTGCCATGGGCGATCACATGCCGGTGCATCTTGGATCCATGCCCATGTCTGTTCGCGCTGCGGTGGAAAAGCTCACGCTGGGGCCGGGCGATGTTGCCATTCTGAATGATCCGTTCTGCGGCGGCACACATCTTCCCGATATCACGCTGGTAGCGCCTGTGTTTCTGGCGGAAAAGTCGCGCTACAAAGTAAAAAGCTCCCGAGCCGTGCCAAAAGCAGCTTTTTATGTGGCTTCGCGCGCGCACCATGCGGATGTTGGCGGAGCTTACGCCGGATCGATGGGCATCTGCCGCGAAATCTATCAGGAAGGCGTGCGTATTCCGCCAATCAAGCTGATCAGCGCAGACCAAATTCAGCAGGACGTTCTGCGGCTTCTGCTCAACAACGTTCGCACACCGGAGGAGCGCCAGGGCGACCTCAACGCGCAGATTGCGGCCTGCCACACAGGTGAGGAACGTCTGCAGGAAATTGCCAGTCGATATGGTATTGCGCGCGTGCGGCAGGTAATGGAGGAGATGCAGGACTATTCTGAGCAACTCATGCGCGCTTTCCTGGAACAGGTCCCGCAGGGTCGCTATGAAGCTGAGGATTTTCTCGACGATGATGGCGCAGATTCCGGGCCAGTGCGCATCGCGGTTGCATTGGGATTTTCTCCGCCTCAAAAAGGCAAGCCGATGGTCACAGTTGACTTCAGCGGCAGTTCGCCGCAAGTAGCGGGCAGCATCAATGCAGTGGACGCCATTGCCTACTCCGCGTGCTTCTATGTTTTCCGCTGTCTGCTGCAGGAGGATGTTCCGGCTGCCGCAGGACTGATGCGTCCGGTGCGGATGATTGCGCCTTCGGGAACAATCGTCAACTCGCGGCCGCCGGCAGCAGTAGCCGGAGGGAATGTCGAGACTTCGCAAAGAATTGTTGACGTGCTTTTGCGCGCCCTGGCGAAGGCTGTCCCGGACCGCGTTCCTGCGGGATCTTCCGGAACCATGAACAACCTGACCATCGGCGGCATCGACGAGCGAAGCGGAGAGCCATTTGCCTACTACGAAACCATTGCAGGAGGCATGGGAGCGCGGCCGGACCGTCCGGGAGTAAGCGGCGTTCATACCCATATGACAAACTCGCTAAATACTCCCGCAGAAGCGCTGGAATATGCTTATCCGCTGCGCGTCACGCGATATTCGCTGCGAAAGCGCAGCGGCGGTGAAGGGAAGTTTCGCGGCGGAGATGGCATCGTACGTGAAGTTGAATTGCTCAGCGATGCAGACGTTACGTTGCTCGCCGACCGCCGCTCGCGTGGACCCTATGGTCTCCAGGGCGGAAACGACGGCGCTGCCGGTCGGACTGAAATCATCCATCTTGATGGAACAAAACAACAGCTTCCCGGCAAGTGCAGCTTGCGCCTGAAAAAAGGCGATCGCGTGCGCGTTGAATCGCCCGGTGGCGGCGGCTGGGGAACGCATCAGCCAATTGAGTGATTTGGGTAATCGCAGCCAAGCTTGTGCCGCTAGGCATTTCATTGACCCATCTACCAACTTACCCAATTACCAAATTCTGGCTAACGCCAATTGCTAACTGCCAATTGCTACCGCTCCGGTGTTGGTGTGGGTGAAGCGTTCCTGTTTCCACCCAGCACTTTGCCCAAAATTCCGCCGAGCGGATTTGGCGTCGCAGTTGGTTGCGCTTGCGGTTTCTGTCCTTCATTCGCGCTCACGCCTGAGTTTGGCTGCTGCTGTTTCTGTTTGCCGCCAATGGCCCCCAGAATTCCGCTCAGCCCGCCTTGCGGTTGCTGTCCTCCGTTCTGTCCCTGGTTCTTGTTGCCAAGAATCTGGCCAATGATTCCACTGGTAAGCTGGCCAGGATTTTTAGTTGTCGGCAGCAGGTTCTTGAGCTTCATCTGCGCAAGTTGCTGCACGTCTGGCGCCACCGCGGGATGCTGGAACGTTCCGGTCACAATCACCGGGATTACCAGTTCGCCCTGATTATTGGCCAGGGCTGTATTCATAAAGCCGCCAATCTGGGTTCCGCCCACCTGCTGGCTCAGTGCTTTATCCAGCACAGCGGTCACGTGCATGTTCAGCGATTGATCAGCCAGATTCACCAGGCCCGCTGCGGCCAGCGTTCCACCATCGATCACCGCTTTCAGGTTGTTGGTCTGCGCGATGCCGTTCTTCACGTCAAAATTGCCTGATAGCTGGGCCATGTTGGTAAATCCGCGCGACGTGCCAGGCACTCCCGCCGAGCCAAGGAATTTTCCAACTGACGCCAGTTCGTGCAGCAGATCTACGTTCATCAGCTTGCCATTGGTCAGATTGAGCGCAATCTGCCCATTAAGGCTGCGCGCAATCGCGTTAGCCGAAGTGGAGCTGAATGAAGCGTTCACGTTGGAATTCAGCAGGCCATAAATCGTCTGCTTCACGTCCGAAACAGACGAAACCAGCTTGTTTGCGTCCACCTTGTCCGTCTTAAGCGCCACTGTGTAGACGGGTTGCGCCGGGCGCAAATCAATGGTGATGTTTCCGGTTTCTTTCCCGTTATAGAGATCGGCCGTGAGAGGATTGAGCCGCACTACGCCGTGATCCAGCGTGATATTGCTGTGCACATTTGAGAGCAAAAGGTCGTTGTACTTGACTGTGCCGATGGTTGCCGTGCCTCCGCCCATCATCTTCGTTACAATGCTCGGCTGATTTGCCGCCACAGGGCGAGTCTGCGCTTCGGCTTGCGGAACAATCTGCCAGAAGCTGTGGTCCACGGCGGCGCGCTTCTCCCCGGCAGGCGCAGCGGTGAGCTGCTGCAACTCGGCCACGTCTACTTTGTCCGCATTCAACGTGAACTGCACCTGCGGCGCAGCGAAATTCTTCATAGTCAGGTTGCCGGTGGCGTTCGTCTGGCCAACGGACGCAGCAAGGTTGCTGAGCGTGGCA
>DASUBD010000030.1:0-3091 GCA_035763445.1 Candidatus Angelobacter sp. | reverse complement strand
GCGCGTCTCTGGCGTGATGGGCAGCAGCACGTATTTGCCGTTTTTTACCCGCTGGATGTCTTTGTCCAGGATTTTGAGCTCCGGAGGATTAATGGTGTCATCGGCGGAGTTCACGGCGGTAAGAGGCGCTATGATCTTTTCCAGTTGCGGCTCGGGATTGTAGTTGCGGGATGCATCGAACGCATAGAGCACGTCATTGGCATCATGCGACTTGACGCCGCGAGCGATGTAGTCTTCCAGGAACTTGTCTGCTTCAGCACCGGTCGGTTCTTCTTTTTGCATGCGTACCGGGGCGCTGACCATGACCAGAAAAATCTGCATGGCTGCGGCCATTCCGCGTGGCTGCTGGGTGTAGTCTCCGTTGTTATAGTCGGGTGAGTTGCGGATGTCATCCATGATCATGCGGCGAAACATGCGGTTGCGCCCGGCGATTTCCACCGGCTGGCTGGCCAGCGGCATGGCAGCATCAATGAAGTCAGGATGCTGTTCCGCCCACAGCCATGTGTGCATACCTCCCATGGATGTCCCCATCACCAGCCGAAGATGATTCACGCCGAGTGCCTGTGTCAACAGGCGGTATTGGAGCTCGATCATGTCGTCGTATTCATAGTGAGGGAAGCGCGCGTGCAGACCATCACTGGGCTTTGATGATTCGCCGTGCCCGACGTTGTCGGGCAGGATGATGAAGTACTTTGTCGCGTCCAGAAGCTGGCCGGGGCCAAAGAGAACGCCCGCGAAATAAGGGGCCAGAAATTGCCGACCTGATCCGGTGGTCCCGTGCAAAATTAAGACAGCATTGCGTACCTTGCCGCTCGGGTCTTTCTGCGCTGTGCCCAGCGTGTAATAGTGGAGCTTTACTTCGGGCAGCTTTTCTCCGGATTTGAACTGGAAGTCTTTGACGATGAAATTGCCCTGCTGCGGCTGGGGATAATCTTGCGCAAAGCACATCACGCTGAGAAGTGCTGCTGCAAGAATCAGGACGGATCGGCGCACGGTCATGGGGGCTCCTTGAAAAAGCAAGTAAGCTTAGCGCACCGCTTCTGCTCTTACAACCATTTGGTCATCAGGAACCGGTTTTCTGCTTTGAAACCCTCAGCCTTGTAGAGCGACTGTGCAGCTTGATTGCCGGTCGAGACCTCAAGCCTGAGAGCCTGTATGCCTGCATCACGGCAGATGCGTTGGGCAAACTCCACGGCAGAACGGCCAAACCTTTGACGGCGAAACGGTTCACGAATGTAGAGTTCGTCAAAAAGGGCAAATTTGCCGCGGAATTCAAGGCTGAAACAAAAGGTCAGAACGAAATATCCGGCCACCTCCTGTCCGCGGAAAATCAGGTACACCTGACCCAACTGGGGATTGGCAATTGCCTTGTTGAGCGCCGTCCTGGCCGCGGCTTCATCGAAGGTCATTTCCTGCTGGCTGTAAAACTCGCGCATTAAGGGCAGGACGTTTTCAACCTCCGGCTCCGAAACAAGCTGGAACAGAGCGTTCATACGGCTGCTTATTGTACAGGCCGAAAGACGAACCACGCTCTTCCAGCTTCAACAAATCTCACTGGTGCAGCTATAATTGCCAGCCATTTCAAAAAAAGATGTTCCTGAGGAGAATCCATGCTGGATCGCAGGGCCTTTCTTGCCGTTTGCTCACGACTAGGTATTTCCGCCACATTATTGCCCGGTGTGCTTTGGGCCATGGCAGACGACGGCGGCAAGATCACCGGAGACATGATTGACAAGGCAGCGGCCCTCGCCGACGTGAAGATTCCCGATGAAGACAAGGACATGATGCTGGAATCGCTGAATAACATGACGAAGGGTTACGATGCGATTTATGCGCTGCACATGAAAAACGACATCGCGCCGGCCATTTTGTTTGATCCCGTTCTGCCCGGCATGAAGTTTGAGACGGAGCGCCGGCCCTTGCGGCTGTCCGCGGCTCCGGCGGTGCATGCCAGCGGCGCGCCTAAGAACCTGGAAGAGGTGGCGTTCTACTCCGTGCGCCAGCTTTCAGAGCTGGTGAAGAGCAAGAAGGTTTCGTCAACGGCGCTTACGGAGATGTATCTGACGCGGCTCAAGCGCTACGATCCCATGCTGAAATTTGTAATCACGTTGACGGAGGACCGCGCCAAAGCCAAGGCGAAGGAAGCGGACAGGGAAATTGCAGCTGGCAAATATCGCGGGCCTTTGCATGGATTGCCCTGGGGCGCGAAGGACCTGCTGGCGGTCAAGGGATATCGCACAACCTGGGGCGCAGGCGGCTTCCAGGAGCAGGAGATTGACGCAGACGCAACGGTGGTCCAGCGGCTTGACGCGGCGGGCGCGGTGCTTGTGGCAAAGCTTACGTTGGGCGCTCTGGCGCTCGGCGACAAATGGTTTGGCGGCATGACGCGTAATCCGTGGAACCCGAAGCAAGGCTCCAGCGGCTCTTCCGCGGGTTCTGCATCTGCCACGGCAGCGGGCTGCGTCGCTTTTGCGATTGGATCAGAGACGTTGGGATCTATTTCATCTCCGTCTACGCGCTGCGGCGATACGGGCTTGCGGCCAACGTTTGGAATGGTGCCGCGGACCGGCGCCATGGCGCTTTCCTGGACCATGGACAAACTCGGGCCGCTCTGCCGCGCGGTGGAAGATTGCGCCATTGTGCTGAGCGCGATTCATGGACCGGATGGCAAGGACCGTACTGTGAAGGATGTGGCCTTTAACTGGGACGGCGGCGCGGATTGGAAGAAACTTCGTGTGGGTTACCTGGCCAAGGACTTTGAGCTGCAGCCGCCACAGCCCGAGCAGCAGCCGAAGGAGGAAAAGAACCTCACTGAAGCGGAAAAGAAGAAGCGATCTGATGATGCAGCCCAGCAGGCCGCCTTCCGCGCCATGCGCGAATATGACCACAAGTATGACTTGGCGGCGGTGGCCAAGCTGCGCGCCATGGGCGTGAACCTGGTTCCGCTGGAGTTGCCCAAGCTGCCCTATCGCCCGATGGTGGTGATGCTGGAGGCGGAAGCTGCGGCAGCCTTCGACGAGCTCACGCGCACAGGCAGAGACAAGCTGCTGACTTCACAAGGCAAGGATGACTGGCCGAACACGTTCCGTAC
>DASUBD010000029.1:0-4497 GCA_035763445.1 Candidatus Angelobacter sp. | reverse complement strand
CAGCTCTACAGCATGGATCCGTTTGCGATCATGGTTTACCAGAGGCGCCTGATGATGCGAGTCAGTAGAAGTATCGCCATGTCCCGGAAAATGTTTTGCCGTGGCCGCAACACCGGCGCTCTGTAAGCCCCGGATCATCGCAGATGCAAGCCGCGCAACCAGCTTCGGGTCCGCACCAAACGACCGTGTGCCGATCACAGGATTTTCAGGATTAACGTTGACATCGCAGACCGGCGCAAAGTCCACGTTGATTCCGGCCGCAGCCAATTCAACAGCCAGCGCCCGCCCTACCTTGTATGCCAGACTTTCAGATCCGGTAGCGCCCAAAGCCATGTTTCCCGGAAAAGGCGTCCCATGGCCCAAGGCCATCAGCTGTCCGCCTTCCTGGTCCGCTGCAATCAGTAATCCGGGTTGCCCCGTCTGCCGCGCAGCTTTTTGCAGAGCGCGAGTAAGGTTGCGAACCTCCGCCAGGCTTCCAATGTTCTTGTGCCGGAACAGGACTACTCCGCCCACGTGCTGACGGCGAAGAACCTCAAGCAATTCCTGGGGCAGTCTGTCCTTGCCTTCAAATGAAAGCAAGAACTGCTGCCCCGTCCCCTGCTCTAATGTCAAAGCCATATCGATCGATCTCTGCTCTAACTGTCAGCTTCAGCAAATGCCCGCGACGGTTGCGTTGCTTCTGCCTTTGAACGTCCAATTGGAACAAACCTTGCCATCACAAATGCCGGAACCGCGGAAATCAAAACCCACACAAAAAATATCCGGTATCCCATCCATTTCTGCACGTATCCGCTGATGGCGCCGGGCACAACCAGTCCCAGATTCATGAGCGAGTTCGCAAAGGCATAGTGCGCCGCCTGGTAATTGCCCGGAGCAATCTCCTGCATCATGAGCAGGATCACGCCCACAAATCCAAAGCCATATCCGAACATTTCCACGCACAGAGCTGCGGCGACAACCGGGATGTTGGCAGGCAGAATAATGCTGAGGTACACATATGCAACGTTGGGCAAATTCATGATGATGATGAGCGGTAAAATTGCACGCTTTAGCCCCAGCCACGAGGTGAAATATCCTCCCAGCACCGTTCCGGCAATGAACGCCGCCGTTCCGAACGTTCCATAAATTGTTCCAAATTGCGCCGTCGACAAACCGAGCCCGCCATCTGCGCGCAATGATTTCAGGAACAACGGTCCAATTTTCACCAGCTGCCCTTCTCCTGCGCGATAAAGGAATATAAAGACGAGCAGGAGCAGAATGTTCGGCTTACGAAAAAAACTGACAACAACGTCTCCGTACGTCCTTACCGCATCCCTCAGGTTCTGCGTGTGACGTCTCTCAGCCTCTCTGGGCAATACACGCGCATGGTAGAGTCCCAGAACCACCAGCATCAGTCCAATGCAGGCAAAGATGGTCATCCAGGCGCGCACAACCGGAATACGGTTCTCGAGATATCCCGCAAGGATGATCAATCCTCCCTGGGCAAAGAAGCGGGCAACGTTGTAAAAGCCGCCCTGCCAGCCGGCAAATGCCGACTGCTGCCTGGGTTCAAGACTTGCGATGTAGAGTCCGTCAGCCACAATGTCATGGGAAGATGAGCAGAATGCAACAATAGCGAAAAACGCGATCGAATATCGCAGATATCCCGCCAGCGGAAGAGCTAACGCGAGCAGCCCCAGGCTGACGCCGCCAAGCACCTCAAAGCACACGACGAAAAACTTCTTCGTCTTGTACATCTCCAGAAACGGACTCCACAGCGGCTTGAGCGACCATGGAATGGCCAGCAGGCTGGTGGCAAGCGCAATTACTTCATTGCGAACACCCATGCGCTGGTAAAAAATCAGCGCAATCAATCCGACGGTATAAAAAGGGAGCCCTTCCGCAAAATAGAGAGTAGGCACCCATCGTGCTGGAGAGGCGTGCTCTCGGTTATTTGTAAAGTTCACAGATTTCTTTGTTTCCATTGTGAATAAAGAATGGCGCCCGCGGCTCGCTTTCTGCTGACGCCATCCGGTCTGTTGGTTATGGCACGCCCAGGCTGTTCATGTACTCACGCGTATAAGCAAGCGCGGGATTCGTAGTGCCGCTGCTAGAGCTGCCGCCGGCGCCGGGCGTGTCGCGATCGAAAGCCCAAAAACGCGAGGTCGGCAGGTGGTTGGATATAACAAAGGCGCTCACTGTGTCAATGTCGTGCAGGCTGGTGATCTCGTCCTGAGTATCAGCCTTCCCGATCATCATCGTGATTCCGATGTGGTTGAAGGGTATGCCGGATTGCGCGTTAAGAGCCTGCGCAGCTGCAATCGCGGACTGGCCCATATCGCAGGTGTTGTTCACCACTACGCAGTTACTCGGCGTGGTTGAACCGTAGTCAAAGGTCATGAGGTTGACAACATAGTTGCCGGTCAGCCCAAGCCGCTTGATCTCGTTTACCACCGTCGTTCCTGCGCTGCCTCCCGTAATGGGATTGGCTGACATGGAGCCTAGCGACTGGATGGTAAAGCTGAATTGCAGGTTGGGGAATGTCTGCATCGCAACCTTGGTCGCGTTGATCAGATCATCAATGAGCGCTTGCGATTGGCCCAGTTCGATATCGTAATCGATGCCCACCAGGTTTGCTGATTTATAACGGTTGATGAAGTTGATCAGCCCCTGACCGCTGGAGCAGTCGAACGAGCCATTGGCGCCGCCGGTGCTGATGATGTATTTCTTGCCCGCATTGACGAAGGCTTGAACATTGGTCGCCTCTTGAGCGGGTGTGATTCCTGCCCACGATTCCGCATCGCATGTGCCTGTGGCAAAGGACCATACCAGCGTCGAGTTCGGCATGGCGCTGGTCACCGACTGGACCGTGCCTGTTACAGCCGACCGCTGCAGTCCGGTATTAAAGTCGGCGTTAAGCGTCACGTCCTTGTATGCAGCGAAAATCAGGCTTCCCGGTGGAGGCGGGGTTGGCGTAGGGGTCGCGCTGGGCGTGGGAGTCGGAGTGGGCGTAGGCGTCGGAGCGCCAGTGGTGCAGGCAACGCCGGTAAACCACGGGTCTCCGGAGCCTGCCGGACCGGCATGTCCGGCAACCGTCGGGTCCTGACCCTGGTTCCAGAATTGCGCAGTAAAGTTCAAACCGTTCTTGCTGGCCATGTTTCCGCCATTGCAAGTGGTGGTGGAAGTATTGCAATAAGCAAGTGTGGAACTCCAGGCCGGAGCGCATGAGCTTCCACCGCCCGGCGGAGGAGTTGGGGTCGGCGTTGCCGTGGGAGTCGGAGTTGGGGTAGCCGTGGGCGTGGGAGTTGGCGTCGGCGAGCCGCTTACCGGCGTCCACAGAGCCGGCACGTTGGGCGGCTCCCATCCAACTTGTGAAGTGTGGGCCTGAATACATTTGTATTCAATACTCTGGTACATCACCAGTGCACCAACAGCATATGCGGTGTTCGGCGCCCAATTGGGTACCGTCTGACTGAACAAAGGTAGGGATGCGAGACACAAAACCACTGCCACACCCAGGAAACCTGCGCGACGTTGTTTCATTGGCGGAGACTCCTAATCGTTCTTTTGGGTTGCGGGATGGCCATTACTGCGGGGCCGGTTGAGGTCAAGAATTTGCGGGTACTGGAGCGATTCCCAAACAGCACACAGCGGGGTACCCGAAAAGGCCTCAACAAGATATACTTTTTCATGAAACGATTCAATGAATTTTAACGAATCGTTTTTGTAGCAATACCAAATTGGAAGAGAGCGGCTGATCGCAGCGCGCACGCAGACCTGCCGCTATGGCAACGCAACCAGCTTCGCTTACTATTAATGAGTTTTCAGGAAACCGCGTTCATGGCATTGATTGTCACGGCGAGCCGGCTCTTCACACCCCTTGAGTCAATTCCGTCTCCGTACATCGTGATCGAAGACGGAAAGGTCACAAGCTTGGCGTCGCAAATGGAAGCAGATATCCCAAAGGGAAAGACTCTCGACTTTAAAGAAAAGGTATTGGCGCCGGCCTATCTTGACATCCATCTTCATGGCAGCAGCGGTCATGACGTAATGGAGAAAGATGACGCAGCACTCCTGGCGATTGAAACTATGCTGGCCTCGCACGGAGTTGCAGCCTACCTTCCCACAACCGTCACCGCCTCGGAAGATCGTACCGTGCGAGCTCTGGAACATTTGGGGAAAGCCATCCGCAAAGGCGACCAGCCGTGCCGCAGCACTCCCTTGGGGATTCACCTGGAAGGCCCTTTCATCAGTTGCGCAAAGCGAGGCGTCCACCCTCTCGAGCATCTGGTAGAACCCTCGGCGGAGAAGTTGCAGCGCTATTGGGAAGCTTCGGCGGGAACCTTGCGAATGGTGACCATTGCACCTGAAATTCCTGGAGCCATTGAAACCATCCGCCATGCGCGTCAACTCGGAATCCACTGCAGCCTCGGACATTCAAACGCGACCTACGAAGAAGCCGTTGCCGGCATTACGGCCGGCGCCAATCATGTAACCCACACGTTCAACGCGATGCGC
>DASUBD010000028.1:0-5285 GCA_035763445.1 Candidatus Angelobacter sp. | reverse complement strand
TTGGCTGGCCGATATGGAAACCGCCCATGCCGATAGCGGAGGCGCGTTCGCCTGTACGCCCCAGCGTACGATGGATCATTTCGCCGGAACGCTGCGGCGCGTTTGGACTCTGCGCGGTCGGGCCAGCGCCACCGGCGATGGCCGCCGAAATCCCTGTCATCATCATGCTTTTCATGAACTCTCTCCGGTGCATGCAAAACCCTTGAGCGTAGGGGCAGGCACGCGGGAGAAAATGAGCTGAAATCAGTCTTCATTTGCCGAAGGATCAGGCAGCCACAATGTCCTGAGTGAGATAACGTCTGCCCTCCGGCTGAGCCACAGGGACGCTTGCCGGCCAGGGTTCCTCAACCGCCATCAGCGCTACGGCAGCCCCCAACAGGGCCATGTTCTTGCCGAAATTGATCATGTCATTCATGCGCTGGCTGGGGTCTTGCTCCTTCCAGAAGTCATGCATGGTGGGTGAAACGCTGGCGAGGAAGCCGATGATGGCAAGCGCTCCCAGCTTCGGCTTAATGCCCAGGAGAATGCTGCTGCCTCCCACCATCAGGGCTGCGCCCGTCGCAGGCACGGCGATGTCAGCCAGCGGAACATTTTTTCCTTTGGCGTATTGCGCCAGTGACTTGCGCTGCTTGAAATGGTTGATTCCGTTGTAGAGAAAAAAGCCCCCAAAGACAATCCTGCCCAGCAGAAAAGGAATTTTCATGCATCCACCTCAGGAAGAACTTCACTTGCAGGTTTGATTCGGAAAGAGACGGGCAGGTAGCCACCACCTTTCCGAGCCAGAAGTTGTAATTAGCGCAGTTGGATGGCTTACTTTTTGAAATATCTCAGCTCGTACTCTTTGCCATCAACCGTGCTGGTCCTGAGCAGGTAAAGGCTTGGCGTCCAGTTCCTGCCCTCGTCTTTGCTCTCTTCTTCCACGCGAAAGAAGCCGTGTTCCGGCTGGCCTTTACGATCATCCTGCGTCAACGTAATGGCGTTTCCCTGGATCGTATAGGAGCCATTTCCAAAGTATGCCTGGGTTGTTTCCAGCAGCTCAGAGCTGGAGAGCACCGCATATTGCTGAGCAGCGGCGGCGGAGGCGTAGCGTCCGTTGCCGGCAAAAGTGAACTGATCAGCCGCGGTGGCAGTGGCAGCCGTCCATTTGCCTGCGAGTCTGCCGCGCATGGCGGACGCGTCAGGTTTCGGAGTCCAATTCCTGAAACTGAGGCTGTAAAAGAACTGCGGCCAGACATTATTCACGAGCTCTCCCATGCAGGAACTGACCAGCGGCTCTTTGGAAATCCCGGAAATTACGGCCAGTCGGTTTTCAAGCCTGGCGAGAAAGACAAACCCTAGCAGCGTCTCATACTGTCCGCCGGGCTTTCTGATGCCGCGTTTTACGATCAGGTAATCCCAGCCCTGGCCCGAGGCGCCGCGGGTGAAAGATGAGGGCACCTCCGAATACGCGGTGTGGGAGCTCAGTTCATACGTCCTGAAGATGTCCTGGAAGATGAGATTAGCGTCACGTTGCAGGTTGCCGCCGGAGGAGGATCCGCGCATGGGCCAGAGACTCAGCAGACATCGCTCGCCCGTGTTGAAGACAGGCGAGGTGAGAACAATGCCGTCAGGATACTGGTTGGTAGTCCAGCCCGGCGGCGCAGTGTAGACGTAATCCCGAAGGGAAGCTGGACTGCCGATAGCCGGCGCATTGGTTGAGAGGCTGCCGCCAGCATAAGAGGGTGTGGACGCGGGCGGCTGACTGTCACCGAGCGCGGCATTCCTGAGCATGTTTTCCACGGCGGGGAGGTTTCGCGAAACCAGGTCAGCGCGGGAGCCGTGGACCGCCACACCAACGTAGGTCTCCCCCGACTTTGTACTGTAGAGAATGAAAGTTTCTTTCTGGCCGAATGCATGGGCGACCTCGGCGCGAGTCCAGACAAACTGGCCCAACACACCGGAGCGCGGCGCAGCGGTGATGTGGAAGGCGCTGCCCATCCGGCCCCATATCATGGCGTGGTGTCCGGCCAGATCCTGTGGAGTCTGCTCAGGAGGAAAAAATTCAACAGAAAAATTCTGCAGGGGCGTGGAGTCAGGAGAGAAGATGCGCACCGGAACAGCATTGGCCTGTCCGAGCCAGCCCTGGGGGACACTCACGGTGAGAGGTCCCACGCTCAGGGGAGCACCCTGCGCGTTCGCAAGCGAAGAGCCGAAAACGATACAACAGATGAAAGAGAGCGTGAGCCGAAGTGGGTGCGAGGCCATGGCATCTCCTGGAAACGAGCGTTGTGTTTTGGGGGGATTGTATCTGAGTTACAGATGGGAAAGCGAGAAGTGAGGGTTATGGCCTGATCAGGTATCGAGTTCCTAAAGTAAGACCCATTCTTTAAGACACACTTGTGACTCCGGCGAGCGGTAGCGGAGATAAGAACCACGCTTGAGGAAAGCAGGACAACGTCCATCCGATTGATGATTAAAGTTGGGCATTGTTATTACTGTTGCGTGGCGGACATCTTTTTCCAGACAACGTCGATTCCTTCGCGGCGATCGACAAATCCTGTTACTGTGCCGTCCGGAGCAAATTGAAAAATGCGGCGGGTACGCGGCCGGCCAGGCTCAAAGAACGCAGTCTCAGTTTCGGGAAGAAATGCGCGATCCGGCTGGCCAGGGCGCTGCACGATGAGCTTATTGCCGTCACTACGAATGGTCACGGTTATCTGCGGCGTAAGGGAATAGCGTCCTGCAAACCTGCTCAGTTGGGCATCATTGAGATGCGCTGCCAGTGGATCCTGCTGCACCGCCAGAACTTGTGAAGCGAGCAGTCGCCAACCCTGCGTTGTCCTGATCCACGTTTCGGTCATCCGAAACCGGCTGTGAAGCACCTGGCCATGGTAATTCAGGTACTCCTTGTCTTCGTGAGTCACAACGGCAACGTCTCCGTGAATGACCGGGCGGAAGTCGTCTATGTCCAGATGGCCTTCGAGTCCGGGGCCCAGTGGTTTCAGATCGGCCAGGATTTGAGGTTTGGTCCGGACCACATCATTTTCATCCACCTGAATCGCATCCGGCGCCAACAGTTTCTCCCATACGGCCACGTTCCCTGGAGCCACGGCATCAAGGAGGTCCCGCGTGTTTCTCCGAAGCTCTGCCATGGTTTGCTCATCTGTGCTGGGGGAAACAACCTGCCAGGTGAGAATGGAACCTGGTGTCATCAGGCCGAAGGCTAATACCGAATAGACCAGAAGCTTCAATTTCATCATCGCGCCTTTCCTTTCGGCAAGGTCGAGCTAAAAGCTATCTCAACAGTGACACGTTGGCGCTACCCCAGGAAGCCAGACGCTCAGCGTTATTTAGAAAGCAAATAAAACGAGATCTATCTTGCGTATCTACTCGCAATATTGCAACATGCTGCAGGGACTCTGGTTTAGGAAAGAGGTGTCTTGTGCGTCTACTTGCATTGCTAGCTTTTTCTCTGTCCACACTGTTGTGCCCGGGATTTATAAAAGCCCAGCAGAATTCGCCTACAGCAGCGACACAGGGCAAGCTTCCGAGCGATATGCGAATACCAGCCATCCTGAAGGTAACGCTTTCGTCGAAAAAGTCGAAGGTTGGCGATCCGGTGAAGCTCGAAGTTGCAGTGGACGTTCACCAGCAAGGAGGCGGGGTAATTCTGCCGCGACATGCGACGCTAACAGGGCGTGTGACGAAGGTGGTGCGTTACGAGAAAAACAAGCAGGCAGCGATGCTGTCGTTTGTGGTGGAACGCGCGGAATGGAAAGATCATTCTGCCACGCTTGACGCCCCGGTTTATGGCGCGGACGTGCTGGCCACGGACTCGCGTCGCGGCGAGGTGATCGATGGGTTCCAGGCTGCCACCCTGGGCGTAGATGATCCTTTGAACATCGTGAACACTGAGATTCAATCTGATACACGGGTTGGCGTAGTTGGGGCTTCAGGGTATGCACACGCTATACGCGATTCGAAATTCCAGGAACGATTGATGGAGTTGAAGCGAGTGCCCGATCCGGCGATCCGGAGCGTGTTTATGAAAACAGATGGAGACCTCCACGTGCCCAGCGAACTCACACTCGTGCTGCTCAACGGAATGAAAGCACAGTAGCTATTGCTTTGCTGGCGGTTCGTCACGTTCGGTGAGCAGGATTTGCTTGATGCTGTTGCGATTCAGGTGCTGCAGGTTTCCGCCGATGCGGATGACAGCTTCAGTGGCGGTCAGGCTTTCCAGGTCGCCAACCAGCACACTGCCATCTCGCAATTCAATCGTGTCGTGGGCAGAGGCGCCCATCTCATAGCTCACACTGCCTCCGCTGGTATCATTCGGTCCGATCTCAAGAGGGAATGTGCCGGGCGTGAACCCCGTCTTTTCAAATTCCAGCGTGTGCTTGCCGCGGGTGATCTGAATCACGCGCGGCGTGGTGCCTGAGTCTTTGCCGTCTATCTTCAGACTCGCCCCTTGAGGGACGCTATTGATAGTCAAAGATATCGGCGGCTCCGGGGCAGCGTACGCCTGCAATTCGGGCGGAACCCGGCGAGGTGAAACAGACAAGCTCACGGGAGCACCCGAGGTCTCAATTCCCATCTGGAACTTTACTACTTCTTTAGGGCCGACATTTGACAGCATAATCAGCCCCTCGCCGATCCTTGCCTTATCCTTGTCAAATAGATAAACGGAGAACTCGGCCGACGGTATTGGCTTGGTCCAGAGATTTTCTACCATGGTGTTCGTGGTGTAGTAGCGCAGGTTCTTATTGGAACTGGCCTGCTGGAACTTCTCAAAGGTGATGCGCACGACCGGGTTTGCGGCATCTGGCCATAGCACAACCTGTTCGGGCTGTTTTGCGCACCAGGCAGCAGTCACAAACAGGATGGAAAGTAGTACGGATGAAAGGAATCGAGTCATTGCGGTCCCTGAAAGTGATGTTAAACGGCGCGCCGTGTGGAGCAATCCGGCAACACTGAAAAAGATTTATAACACGAACCGTTCTTTGAGCGTAGGCAAGCTGGTTTCAGTCAACGCGAATGATCTGTGGCAAGGGGCATGAAGGGCGACATTCAGGGCTGCATCTTTTCCGGCCTGGAAGTCCTTCCACGTCTCCGTAATGCGAGAGCCCGGCAGGGGCATGCTTAAGCCGTGAAGCAATTGAACGTGCTTGGGATGCGCACTAGACTCAAAGCATGGAGGTTTATCATGCGTTGCTTGCTCAAAGTAACAATTCCGGTTGAGACAGGAAATGCCGCGATAGCCGACGGGAGTCTGCCCCGGACCATTGAATCAATCATTAACGAGT